>JAKAOC010000383.1 GCA_021823385.1 Actinomycetes bacterium | reverse complement strand
CCTTTGCGCCTTCGCCAACGGCGACATCAACCGCCCGTACGTGCTGGGTGGCCTTTGGAGCGCCGAGAACAAGCCGAGCTCGCCGGAGCTCATGGTCTCCGACCTCGGCGAAGTGATGCAGCGGCGCATCGTCTCCCACGAGTACTCGTTCATGATCGACGACAACCCCGAGACCATGGGGGTGCGGATGCAGGATCTGGAGGGCACCTTCCAGATCGCGATCAACGGGACCGAGGACATGATCACCATCCGAGCGGCTGAAGGCCAGGTGATGGTGAGCGGCGGGACCATCACAATCCAGGCCGAGGAGGAGCTTACGCTTACTGCGCCGAGCATCTCCATCGCCGGCGAGGCGGATGTCTCCATCGAGGGCGCATCTATCTCCATTACAGGCGAGGCGGATGTCTCCATCGAGGCCGCGACCGTGAGTGTCGACGCGCCGGAGATCTCTCTTGCCTAGACGGAGCGGCGAGGGGGCCGCGTCATGAGCTTCGAGTTCGTAGGCAGCGGGTGGTCGTATCCGGTCAGGCTCACTCCGGACGGCGGGATAGACCTGTCGGCCGGTGTGGAGGAGATCGAGGAGGCGATGCGCATCATCCTGGCGACTTCGCCGGGGGAGCGCCCGATGCGGCCGGAGTTCGGGTGCGATCTGCACCGGTTCGTCTTTGCCGTGGCCAATTCGGACACGGCGGGGATGATCGCGCAGGAGGTCCGCAGCTCGGTGACCCGCTGGGAGCCGCGCGTCACCGTCAAGGACGTCGATGTCACCTACGACACCGACGCGCCCGAGGTCCTCTTCATAGGGATCACCTACGTGATCAAGGGGACGAACGATCCAAGGAACCTTGTCTTCCCGTTCTACGTCATCGGCCATGAGTGACGGCGGGTTAGTCGAGATGAAGGAGAGCAGGTAGTAACGAGCGATGGCACTTCCATCACCCAATCTTGACGACCGGAGATTCCAGGACCTGGTCGACGAAGCCAAGCGAATGGTTCAGCGGCGAAGCGGCGTGTGGACCGACCACAACGTCTCGGATCCGGGCGTCACTCTGATAGAGACGTTCGCCTACATGACCGATCTCCTGCTTTACCGCCTCAACCGTGTGCCGGACAAGATCTACCTGAAGTTCCTCGACTTGCTCGGGGTGCAGCTGTTCCCGCCCAATGCGGCCACCTCCGAGGTGACCTTCTGGCTTTCGGCACCCCAGGCCGACATCATGACGATCCCCCGTGGCACACGCACCTCGACCCCGCGCCAGAGCTCCTCGAATCGGCCGATCGTCTTCGAGACCACCGAGGATCTGCAGATAATCCCCTCGACGGTCGCCTCCGCATCGACGGTTTCGGCTTCCGGGCAGGAAACCGACCGCACCTCAGTACTTTCGCGCCAGGCCTTCGCCGCCTTCTCCGACCCGCCGGTGCCCGGCGAGTCGCTCTTGATAGGGCTGCCGGAAGCCGTGCCTTCCAACGTGGTCAACCTACGTTTCAACTGCCGGATCGAGGGAGTCGGCGTCAACCCCGAGAATCCTCCCCTGGTATGGGAGGCCTTCGACGGGAGCGGCTGGAAGGCGTGCGAGGTGGAGAGCGACTCCACCGGGGGGCTGAACAAGCCGGGGGACATCGCCATCCACATCCCGCGTTCCCATGCCACGGCCCTGCTCAGCGGGGAGCGTGCCGGGTGGATCCGATGCCGCGTGACAGAGCCCTCGCAGGAGTGGCCCTTCTATTCCTCCTCTCCGCGCATCCAGGCGCTTACCGTCTCGACCATCGGCGGCACCGTGGCGGTGATAAACGCCGAAACCCATGACGAGGAACTCCTGGGCTATTCCAACGGGACGGCTGGTCAGCGTTTTGCCCTCGAGCATTCCCCGGTCGTCAGGCCGGAGGGTCCGGTGGTGGTCGAGGTAGGTGGCGAGGCCGGATGGCAGGAGTGGGAGGCCGTCTCCGACTTCTCGCGCAGCGATGAGGACTCGCTCCACTTCGTCTTCGACATCTCCTCGAGCGAGGTGATCTTCGGCCCGTCGGTTCGCGACTCGGACGGCAAGCTGAAGAGCTACGGGGCGGTTCCGCCCAAGGACGCCCCCATCAAGATTCGCCGGTACCAGAGCGGTGGCGGGCGCCGGGGCAATGTACAGGCGCGCTCGATAACCATGCTGAAGAACCCGATTCCTTTCGTGGCCCGGGTGGAAAACCGTATTCCCGCCACCGGAGGTGTGGACGGCGAAGATCTTGAAGAGGCAAAGGTTCGTGGACCTATCTCCCTCAAATCGTTGGCGCGGGCGGTTACCGCGGACGACTACGAGGTGCTCTCTCGCGAAGCGGCCCCCGAGATGGCGCGCATCCACTGCATTCCCACCCAGCGCGAGGGAGGGGAGGGTTCGGTGACGGTGCTGGTGGTTCCGGCCGTCGACACCGACGCCTCGGGCCGCATCGACTTCGGCTCGCTCGCCCCCAACGAGCAGTCGCTGCGGGCGATCGCGCAGTACTTGGACGAGAGACGCACCATCGGCGCGAGGGTGTTGATCGAGCCGCCCAACTACCAGGGCGTGACGGTGGTGGCGATGCTGAGAGCCACCAACACGGCCGACCCCGAGCGGGTGCTGAGAGAAGCCGAGGAGCGGGTCTACCGCTTTCTCTCGCCGCTGGAGGGCGGGCAGGATGGCACCGGGTGGCCCCTTGGCCGCACTCTCCACGCCGGCGAGGTCTTCGCTCAGTTGCAAGGGGTGCCAGGCGTCCTGGAGGTCAGCGATGTCAGGCTCTTCCTTGCCGATCCGCTCACCGGCACTCGCTCCGCGGCAACCCAGAAAGTTGAGATCGGGCCGGATACCCTCCTCTATCCCTTCGAACATCAGATCCGCCTTGGATAAGGTCTGAGGAGCAGGGGGGGTCGCCAAGTGAGAAGTGCCATAGATGGCCTCGAGATGCCTATTCCCACCCGGGAGAGGCTCCCAGGGGCGCTGCAGGATGACAAATTTCTGGTCGAGCTGGTGGACGCGCTGGATTCCGTCTTCGCGCCGGTGCACCTGGTCCTCGATTGCCTGGATGCCTACTTCGATCCGCGCCTGGCCCCCTCGGACTTCCTCGAGTGGTTGGCGAACTGGGTGGCGGTCACCCTTGACGAGACCTGGAGCGAGGAGCGCAAGAGGGAGCTGGTCAGGAGGGCGATACCGCTCTATCGGACCAGGGGGACCCTGAACGGGCTACTTGAGAGGGTCCGGATATACGCGGGCGTCGATCCGGATCTCGAGGATTCCGGCGGCGTATCGTACTCGACCAGTCACGGAGGGGCGGAGCTGCCTGGCTCGCCGACACCATCGCTGATCGTGAAACTGAAGGTCCCGCGAGGGTCCCACGTCAGTGCCGAGAGGCTCGAGAGCATCGTCCACGCGTCCACGCCCGCGCACGTCGCGGCTCGGGTGGAGATGGTGGCCGGCCAATGATCGTCTGCAAGACGTGCGGATTCCGGAACAAGGACGGGACGTCGTT
>JAKAOC010000382.1 GCA_021823385.1 Actinomycetes bacterium | reverse complement strand
GCAACACTCCTCGCCCGCCAGGCGGAGAGGATTGCTCCGTCTCGCACCGATATTGAACCGATACCCCCGCACTGCCCCGGGCGCGCTCCCGCTCACTCAAAGGCGCGGCTACAGCTCCACCGACCGGGTTGCGCAGGAGTTCTCGACCTACTCGTTTGGAATCGGGAGCCGGATACCGCCTTAGTGGTTCGCGGCAAACCCAACTGTCCGTCGATCCTTTAGAGTGCTTATGCGAAACTCTATAGGCAACGCAGGTGCATGCCCCGAGGTATCCGCCGTCATCTCGGACCCCCAAGCCGGTGGAGACCGAACAATGGCGGAGACGGCGTGGACATGCGTGCAACCGAGGCGCGCGAGTTCACAGGACAGGCGGAATTGGATCAACGGTGAGCCAAGCACGAATGCACTCAAGCCGCGTTGCTCTTCCATCGTCTTTCAGTTGCTGGCAGAGGAAGCGTGCGTGCTCTAGATAGGGACGATCTCGCACCACCTTCAAGTGCATCGCTGGTTCGCATTCGGGCCAGGATCGAATCAACGCGTCTTCCCGACCTTTTCGTCCCGGTCATCGCGCTATTGGCCACGTTTACTGCGGTCCCGTGGCTCAACCGCCCGATGTTCCGGGACGAGGCGGCAACGATCTACTCCGCGCACCTCGGTTGGTCCCAACTCTTGAGACAGTCGGGCCACGTGGACTTCGTCCTGCTCCCCTACTACGCCATCATGCACTTCTGGCTCTACTTCTCGGGAAGCGTCGTCTGGGGCCGCCTGTTCTCGGCGGCGGCGTACGGGCTGACCGTCTACATGACCGGCTTCGTAGCAACCCGCATCGGCGGACGAACCGCTGGCGTGATCGCGGCGGTACTTTGCGCCACTAATCCATCGATGTTTCATTCGGCGATCTACTTGAGGCCATACGCCCTGGGTGCCCTCGCGGCGGTACTGGCCTCGATGGCGATCATCGAGTGGATCCGTGGAGGTGACGACCGGTTGTTCTGGCTCTTTGCCGCAGCCACCGTCGCCACTCTGCTACTTCAGCTCTTCAGCGCTCTCGCACCCCTTTCAGTGCTCTTCGCTGCGGCAGCGATGAACCCGGCGCGGTTCCGGGCGAGCTGGCAATACGTCTCCAAACCCCTCGCAATCGTCGCAGTCGCGATGGCGCTGTTCCTTCCTGTCGCGGCGAGCCAACACCAACAGGTTGCATGGATCAAACTCAACTTCTTCACGAACAGGGCCTACCTCGGACCCGCTGGCGGCTCCGCCACCTACGAGCGGCTAATGATCATCCTGTTCCTGGGCTCTGCGATCGCCTGTCTCGCCGAGGTCGCGCTCGGCGGCGCGAAGCCGTCGCGCAAGCGGGTGGAACTCGTGTTGGCGATTGCGTCCTGGAGCGCCCTGCCGACCGCGCTCCTCATCACAGCGTCGCTGGTACTCCAGCCCGTATTTATCCTGCGCTACGTCACCGCCTCCGCTCCGGGACTGGCGATCCTGGTGGCTCTGATGCTCGCCAGGGCGGTCCGTCTTGCCGCCAATGGCTCGACCTGGCGCGTCCTCTCGGTCGCCGGCGCAGGCGTCGCAACCGCGGTGTTGCTCTTTGCAGCAGGAAGCGTGACGACCGGAAACACAGTGCACGAGAACTTCCGCGCAGCCAGCGAGTACCTGGCCGCAAACGTCCAGCCGGGAGACGTCGTGGCCCTGCCGGACCACTCCATCACCACGGCGGTCAACTATTACCTCGCGCGCCGGCACGTCGATCTACCGGCTTGGCCTCAGATCGCGCACCAGTATCAGATCGAGGGTTTGGATCTAAGCCTGGACCCCCCTGCGGAGCGCGCCTCGCCGCCTCCTGGGGTCTGGCTGGTCGAGGATGGGAGCACGCGCGGCCTCAGCGCGTTCAAGGAGGCGCTCTTATCACAGGGTTACGTTCTGCTCGAGGAACGGAGCTTCAAGCAGGCCAAGGTTCTCCTCTATCGGGTCTGGTGACCGCGAGCAGCGCGAGGCGCCAAGGCGCTTGGCAGCCTCTGGTCCGGGCCGCCTGACGGGCCCCGTGGCACTCCTACTTGTCGGCTGGCCGGGCTGTGCCCAATTTGTTCCCGGCGGTGTGAAGACGTATGCCGACTCGCTAAGCTAGTGTTTCCTTGCTGCCTAATAGGTGGCGAGGCAATAGGGACCTGTGGTGCAGCTCGGAGTGCACGCCGGCCTGTCAAGCCGGAGGTCGCGGGTTCAAATCCCGTCAGGTCCGCTGGTGGTCTTACCGCCTTGGTCGGGTAGCTCAGTTGGTAGAGCACACGCCTGAAAAGCGTGGGGTCACCGGATCGAAACCGGTCCCGACCACCAAATCACGCAAAAGAGCCCGCAGCTAACTGCGGGCTCTTGCCGTTTCCTAGATGACTCCCGGCTCTTGCCGGACCACCCCGTCCGCGCGGGCAGCATCGGCAACCGCCTGCGCGACCATTGAGGCAACGTTCTGCTTGAAGAGCGACGGGATGATGTAATGCGCAGAAAGCTCGTTGGGCGCAACCGCTGAGGCAATTGCGTTGGCAGCGGCAATCTTCATTGACTCCGTGATGGCCATGGCACCGGCGTCGAGGGCGCCCCGGAATATCCCGGGAAAACAGAGAACGTTGTTGATCTGGTTCGCATAGTCGCTGCGTCCGGTGGCTACGACGGCGGCCAGTCCCTCGATCTCCTCGGGAAGAACCTCAGGCTCGGGATTGGCGAGAGCGAACACGATTGGCCGGCTGCCCATGCGAGCTATGTCTTCACGGCCGACCAAGCCGGGGCCGGACACGCCGATGAAAACATCCGCTCCGACGAGAACATCACCCAGAGTGCCATGACGCCTGCCGGGATTGGTGTTGGCCGCCAGCCATTCCTTCATTCCGGACAGGCCCGGTCGCCCGTCGTATATCGCACCCTGCCTGTCCACAACCACGATGTTCGGGACACCGGCATTGGCAAGGATCTTCGTGATCGCCACACCGGCTGCTCCGGCACCCGCGATGACGACGGTGAGCTCGCTCAACTTCTTGTCGACAACGATCATCGAGTTGCGAAGGGCTGCAAGAGTCACGACCGCGGTTCCGTGCTGATCGTCGTGGAAGACGGGAATGTCAAGACGCCGCTTCAGCTCCTCCTCCACCTCGAAGCAGCGAGGAGCGGCGATGTCCTCGAGGTTGATACCGCCAAAGGCCGGCTCGAGCGCCTCCACCGCTTCGATGAGTTCCTCTGCGCTGCGAACGTTGAGACAGATGGGGAAAGCGTCTACACCTGCAAACTGCTTGAAGAGCTGGGCCTTGCCCTCCATGACGGGCAGAGCCGCGTAGGGGCCTATATTTCCCAAACCCAGCACGGCGGTGCCGTCGGTGACCACGGCAACCATGTTCGCCTTGATGGTGTAGTTATGCACCTCGACCGGCTTCTTGGCGATCTCGAGGCAAACCCTCGCGACGCCGGGAGTGTAGGCCATGGAAAGGTCGTCCCGGTTCTGGAAGATC
>JAKAOC010000381.1 GCA_021823385.1 Actinomycetes bacterium | reverse complement strand
CCGGAGCGCGCGGTGTCCTTGCCGGGAATCTTTCTGCCGCTGCCGCGATTGAGGCGATGACGGCAGTCTTGATCAACGTGAATATCCGTTACAAGACCAGGACGTCGCTCCAGCTATCAGGAATAAGGGAGCCCTGAATGAGGCTTTACGATTCGGCGTCAGGCGCTGTCAGGGAGTTTGTGCCCAAGGACAACGTCGTAACCATGTACAGCTGCGGCATAACGCCCTATGATGCCTCCCACCTCGGGCACGCCGCCGTCTTTCTAACCTTCGACCTCCTTTCCCGCGTGCTGATGGACGAGGGCTACGAGGTGAAATGGGTGCGCAACATCACCGACGTCGACGATTCGATCTTGGCCAAGGCCCGTTCTCTGGGCGTTCACTACCTGGACCTCGCAGCCACCGAGATCGCACGTTTCGATGCCGATATGCGAGCCCTCGGGCTGATGGCCCCCTATTCGGAACCGCGAGCCACATCGGCCATCGCCGAGATCCTGTTGATGATCCAGCGCATCGCGGATGGGGGCTTTACCTACGAGCGCGCAGGCGCCGTTTATTTCGATGTGTCCAAGTATTCCAATTTCGGCCACATCAGCCACTTGGAGCGCTCGACCATGCTCGAATACGCCGCCGAACGCGGTGGGCACGTGGATGATCCGAACAAGAACGACCCGTTGGACTTCGTCCTTTGGCAGCCGTCGCTGCCGGATGAGCCTTCCTGGGACTCCCGATACGGGCCGGGCCGCCCCGGATGGCATATCGAATGCTCGGCCCTTGCCATGCGCGAGCTAGGTGAGACCATCGACATACACGGTGGAGGTTACGACCTCCTTTTCCCACACCACGAGTGCGAGGCCGCTCAGTCGGAGGTCGTGACCGGCAAGCCCTTTGTCGACACCTGGATGCACGTCGGCATGGTCTATCTGGGTGGACAGAAGATGTCCAAGTCGCTGGGAAATCTCGTGTTCGTAGGCGATCTGCTGAAGGAGCACGAGGCAGCTGCGGTGCGGCTGTCAATTCTGTCCAACCACTACCGCTCGCACTGGGAATGGGATCCCGTCACCCTGGACGAGGCCTCGGAGCGGCTCGCGCTCTGGCGCTCAGCCGGCGAAGGCGAAGCGGCCGTGGAGGAGGTGCGCAAGGCCTTGCGCGAAGACCTCGACGCCCAGGGCGCAATCGTGGCGATAGACACGGCCGCGAGAGCGGGCCAGGGGGTTTCGGTGGCCGCCGCCCTGCTCGGTGTATACCTTTAATCCGATGCCGCCCTCGCGAGGGGGCTACTAGAGAAAGTGCTCCGGCAAGATGTTGGTTGTTCTGCCCGATGGTTCCAGGCGTGAGATTGCTTCGGCCTCAACTGCGGAGGAGGCGCTGCGGGAGCTGGATCCCGCAGGCCGCCTGGGAGTTGTCTCCGCCGCCGTAGGCGGGCAAGTCCAAGATCTCTCCGCTCCGGTTAACGGCCCAGAGGTCGAGCTGATCGCCGCCGCCAGTGAGAGGGGCCGGGAGGTGCTGCGGCATTCGACGGCGCATGTCATGGCACAGGCCGTGATCGCACTTTGGCCCGGGGCGAAGTTCGCGATCGGCCCGGCCGTGGCGGATGGCTTCTATTACGACTTTCGGCTGCCGGGAGGCGAGCGCTTCAGCGAGGAGGACCTTGCGCGCATCGAGGCCAAGATGCGCGAGATCGTCGCCTCAGACCAGCCATTCGTACGGGAGGAGCACTCCTTCGACGAGGGCCTTGCCCTCTTTGCAGACCAGCCCTACAAGGTGGAGATCATCCAGGGGGTGCGGACGCTCGGCGAAGGTGAGGACGAGCTAGAAGGCGTCTCGCCGGCCGGAGTTTCCGCCTACCGCAATACCGAGGGATTCGTCGACCTCTGCCGCGGGCCGCACGTCCCCTCGACGGGAAGGTTGGGTGCTTTCAAGCTGATGCGCGTCGCGGGTGCGTACTGGCGCGGCGACGAGAAGCGGGATCAGCTGCAACGCGTCTATGGGACCGCGTGGGAGAGTCAGGATGCCCTGGCGGATTACTTGAACCGCCTTGAGGAGGCGGAGAAGCGCGACCATCGAAAGCTGGGTGCGGATTTGGACCTGTTCCATTTCCCGCCGGAGATCGGTGGCGGGCTGCCGGTCTTCCATCCCAAGGGTGCGCTCGTCCGACATGTGATGGAGGACTTCTCTATGAGGTCGCACTTGGCGAACGGATACCAGCTCGCCTGGACCCCTCACATCGCCAAGTCCACGCTTTATGAGACCTCGGGACACCTGGGTTGGTACAAGGAGAACATGTACCCCCCGATGGAGATGGAGGGCGCCACCTACTATCCCAAGCCCATGAACTGCCCGATGCACATCCTTATTTACCGGTCGCACCAGCGCAGCTATCGCGAGTTGCCCATGCGCCTCTTCGAGTTTGGCACCGTCTACCGTTTCGAGCGCAGTGGCGTATTGCACGGCCTCGCCAGGGTCAGGGGCCTCACTCAGGACGATTCCCATATCTTCGTTGCGCCGTCCCAATTGCCGGAGGAGCTTGCGAGGCTGCTGGGGTTCGTAATTGCCATGCTCCGCGCCTTTGGCCTGAGCGACTTCGAGGCTGAACTCGCAACCAGGCCCGAGAAGTCGGTTGGGGCCGAAGAGGACTGGGAGGTCGCGACCGAGGCCCTCGAGCACGCGCTCAAGGTCTCGGGTATCCCCTACGTTCGCGCCGAGGGCGAGGGTGCCTTCTACGCCCCCAAGATCGACGTTCACCTGAGGGATGCGATCGGCCGGCGTTGGCAGGTGTCGACGCTGCAAGTCGACCTGCAGCTGCCACAGCTCTTCGACTTGGAGTTCGTGGACGCCGACAATCAGCGTCGGCGTCCGTACATGGTGCACCGAGCCCTCTTCGGATCGGTGGAACGCTTCTTCGCGATCCTGCTCGAGCATTACGCCGGCGCGCTGCCGACCTGGCTGTCGCCAACTCAGGTCGCCATTGCTCCCGTAAAGGAAGCCAGCTCGGGTTATGCCGAGCAAGTGGCCAAAAGGCTGCGCTCGGTGGGGGCACGGGTCTTGGTGGTACCTCCGACCGAGCCTCTGGGCGCGCGCATCCGCAGGCTCAAGCTCGAGAAGATCCCTTACGTCCTGGTCGTAGGTGACCGCGACGTGGCCGCCGGCACGGTTGGCGTGAACGCCCGGGGCGCCGAACGCCCGGATACGGACGTGGCCCTGGAGGCATTCGTCCAGCGGCTTTCCGGCGAGCTGGAGCCCACACCTTTGGAGGTCGCCGATGATTGACCAGCTGTGGGCGGGCTGGCGCCGCTCGTTCATCGAGGATACCGACGGCGGCCGCAAGGTCGAGTCGTGCGTTCTCTGCGCCCTTGGCGCCGACGAGAATGACGAGAACTTCGTGCTGCACAGGGGAAAGCACAACTATGTGGTGTTGAATGCCTACCCCTATGCGCCGGGGCACATGATGGTGGTTCCCTACCAGCACGCCGGAGACGTGCTCGAGCTTGACGAT
>JAKAOC010000380.1 GCA_021823385.1 Actinomycetes bacterium | reverse complement strand
TGGCTCGAGTTGTCACGGTCCTGGACCACCCGGAAGCGTCGCGAGGGTGAGTCCGGGGATGCATACGTATTCGTGGATCAGGCCCATTTCAAGGCCGCCGTCCAGGCGGACGGCTTCTTGGAGTGGGCCTGGTTTCTTGAGAACCTTTATGGCACCCCGTTCCCCGGCGAAGAGTATGGCGGATGTCAGAAGCACATCCTGCTCGAGATTGACGTTCAGGGCGCTGCCCAGGTGAGGGAGCGCGTCCCCGGCGCCGTGGTCGTGGTGCTTGAGCCCCCAAGTGAGGATGAGCTTCGGCGCCGCCTGCAGGGGCGAGGAGACGACCACGCCCACGTCGAGGCCCGCATGCGACTGTCGATGGCGGAGATCAGGGCCGCCCATGCCCTTGGCGCGCTGGGCATTGTCAACGACGACCTTGACCAGACGGTGACGGAGGTTGGCGAAGTCTTTCGCGCGGCGGTGCTAAAACGGTGCGGCAGCATCTAGCGAGCGCTGGATGACGAGCGGCTAAGCTGTATGGCCGTATCCGAGAGTGAGGAACTTTCTTGCCCGCATCTTCATTCGAAGGCTCTTTGATGAGTCCGCCCATCGAGGAACTCCTCGACAAAGTCGATTCGAAGTACTCCCTGGTGACCCTGGGTGCTCGCCGTGCCCGCCAGATCAACGCCTACCTCTCCCACTTGGGCCATAACTTCGGCTCCATCGTTCCTCCCCAGATTGAGTCGGTGTCGAAGAAGCCGCTGTCTGTCGCCTTCGAGGAGATCTCCCAAGGCATGGTGGAGCCTCGGATCGCCGACGAAGCCGAGGAGGAGCTGGCCGAGGGTGAGGCGGAATTCGACATCGAGGCTGAGCTCGACCTCGACGGCGCCGAACTCGGCGGGGACCTTGACCTCGGGGGAGATCTCCCGGCGGACTGAGCCCTCCAGGACCTGCGTGGACTCGCTAACCTTGAGGTCATGACCTCAGCCAGCCTTCCGCTAGCCGGCAAGCACGTCGTGCTAGGCGTCTCCGGTGGTATCGCGGCCTACAAGTCGGTGGAGCTCCTTCGGCGGCTCATGGATCTCGGGGCCGACGTCACGCCCGTGCTGACACGCTCCGCTCTCGAGTTCGTCGGAGCGCCGACGTTTCGGGCCCTTTCGGGCCGCGATCCTCTTCTCGACCTGTTCGCGGCTGAGGAGCCGATTCCCCATACCAGGCTCGGCCAAGGGGCCGACTTGGTCCTGGTGGCGCCCGCAACGGCCAACCTGCTGGCGAAATTCGCGGCAGGCATCGCTGATGATGCTCTGACCACGACCCTTGTGGCCACTGGGGCGCCGGTTGTGTTGGCGGCCGCCATGCACACGGAGATGTGGCTGCATCCGTCGGTGATAGCCAACGTGAAGACCATACGCTCCCGCGGCTTCCGGGTGATCGACCCCGAGCGCGGCCGGCTTGCCGGCGGGGATATCGGTTATGGGCGACTGGCGGAGCCCGACGCAGTGATTGCGGCGGTTCTGGAGGAGATCGCCGACGCCGGCAGGGGCACGCCCCTGCGCGGACGTTACGTTCTGGTCACGGCCGGTGGAACGCGCGAGGCCATCGATCCGGTCCGCTACATAGGCAATCGCTCCAGCGGTAAGCAGGGCGTTGCCGTTGCCCAGGAAGCCGCGCGACTGGGCGCGACGGGAGCGCTGGTAACCACCGTGGCCGCGCCTGAGATCGCCGGCTTCGAACTTGTGCCGGTGGAGAGCGCATTGGAGATGCGCGAAGCCGTGATGTCCCGCCTGGAGCGGCTGGACGCCCTTGTCATGTGCGCGGCGGTGGCGGATTTTCGCCCTGCCGAAATTGCCGATCAGAAGATAAAGCGCGACGGCGGGGTCCCCGAGATAAAGCTTGTGGCGAATCCGGACATTTTGGCCGAGGCGACTGCTGCTCTCCGGCGCGAGAGGCCGGAGGCGGTGATAGTGGGCTTCGCCGCCGAGACCGTAGATGCGCTTCGCCACGGTGAGGAGAAGTTGGCGCGCAAAGGCGTTGACATCATGGTGGTGAACGACGTGACCGAAGCAGGCGCCGGCTTCGGAACCGACACCAATTCGGTGTGGCTGATCGCGCGCGACGGCAGCCGCTCTCGTATCGAGCTCGCCGCCAAGCGTGAGGTCGCCGCCGCCCTGCTGGGAAAGGCGGTCGCCCTGCAGGGTGAGCCGCGGGCCGAAGCACCCTCGAACTAGTCTTTTAGGGGCCATGCGGGGCGCTCTTGCGCCCGGCGGGCGCACCCTTCTACGAACCGTGAGAGCTTGGAGCTGACTTTGTCGAACCGCTACACCTTCACTTCGGAGTCCGTGACCGAGGGCCATCCTGACAAGATGGCAGATCAGATCTCCGACGCGGTCCTCGACGCGATCCTCGAGCAGGATCCGGCGGGCAGAGTGGCCTGTGAGACGCTTCTCACCACCGGATTGGTGGTAGTGGCGGGCGAGATATCCACTACCAGCTATGTGGACATCCCCCGGCTGGTCCGAAAGACCATCTGCGACATCGGATACGACAACGAGAGTTACGGCTTCGACGGGAATACCTGCGGCGTCATCGTTTCCATCGACGAGCAGAGTCCGGATATCGCCGAAGGCGTCTCGTCCGCGATGGAGTCGCGCGGCCGGGGAGGATCTGACGCGCTTGACGAGCTCGGTGCGGGCGATCAGGGAATGATGTTCGGCTACGCATGCGACGAGACCCCCGACCTGATGCCTCTCCCCATTTGGCTGGCACACCGCCTGTCCCAGCGCCTTTCCCAGGTTCGGCGCGCCGGGGTTCTTCCGTACCTGCGCCCCGATGGGAAGACCCAGGTGACGATCGAATACGAGGGGAGCCGGCCGGTACGTCTCTCCACGGTCCTCATATCAACGCAGCACCAGCCGGGAATCGACCTCAATACCCTCCTTCTGCCCGACCTCCGGGAGTCGGTGATCCTACCCATGATTCCCGAGGGTCTGGACGCTAAGGGGATGCGGATACTGGCCAATCCAACCGGGCGCTTCGAGATCGGCGGTCCGCACGCCGACACGGGCCTGACCGGACGCAAGATCATCGTCGACACTTACGGCGGATCGGCACGCCACGGAGGTGGCGCCTTCTCGGGCAAGGATCCCTCCAAGGTCGACCGCTCGGCAGCCTACGCAGCCCGCTGGGTGGCCAAGCATGTCGTCGCCTCGGGCGCGGCCAGCCGCTGCGAAGTTCAGGTTGCCTACGCAATCGGGGTCGCGCGCCCGGTCTCCTTGATGGTGGAGACCTTCGGCACCGAACAGGCCGATCCGGCTCAAATCGAAAAAGCGATTGGGGAGGTCTTTGACCTGCGCCCGGCCGCTATCATTGCCGAACTCGATCTGCGCCGCCCTATCTATCGGCGAACTGCCGCCTACGGTCACTTCGGCCGTAGCGAAAAGGGCTTCACCTGGGAGGAGCTCTCCAAGCTCGATGATTTCGAAAGAGCGCTTGGAAAGTAGCGCGGGGAGCCGGCCTCTGGTCGGCGTCACCATC
>JAKAOC010000379.1 GCA_021823385.1 Actinomycetes bacterium | reverse complement strand
CGTTATGTGGCGTGGAACTCCGTGCTCGGCCCGATCAGCAGGGCCGGCTCAAAGCCATCGCGGCGTCTGCCACATAACGCGACCGGGCACAGAAGACCGAAAATGTTCCGCGGAACATTTTCGGTCACGATCCGGCGCGGGCACCCCGAGATCCACGTGAAGGCGGCCACGTGCGCCTCTACCCACGAGGTCTGGTCCATCCGCAGCGTCGGCATGATGAACAGCTGGCGCGAGTAGCTGAGCACCATGGAAAAGCACCACACCCGACGGCGCGTGCCCGTCGTCGGATCGCACCAGGTGCCCAGGTACCCGTAGTCCACCTGGGCTTCTTCGCCGGGGTCGACCGGCGGGCGCCACAGGACCACGTCGCCCCGGCGCACCTCGTCTGCGAAGTGTGCCCGCAGGTAGCGACGCAGACTGGCGACCGAGGTGCACAGGCCCTCTTCGTCCACCAGGCGCTGGTGGATGACCGACGCCGGCACCACGCCGACCAGCTTCTCGATCGTCTCGTGGTGCTCGGCGATCTCGCCCCAGGTCGGACGCACCAGGCGCGTGTCGTAGAGGGCGGGGAACCAGGTCCGGATCTTGGCGCGCCACTCCTCCTCGCTCACCGGTGGCCCGCCGGGCACCATCCCTGCGGCCACGGCCGCTCGCACGTACTTGCGCACGGTCTTCGAGTCGATGCCCAGGCTGCGGGCCACCTCCTCCTTCGAGCGCCCGGCGTACCAGTGCTCGATGATCTCGACGATGTCGATCATGACGAACGTCCTCCTCATGGTCTTCTCCTTCGTCCGGGATGGACGAAGGAAGTGTCGCTCCAATTCGCAGGACCAGGTCGGGAAGTTCGTGATCGAGGGGGTCGGGAATTACTTGATCGTCGGCGCCCCTTCAGTCGGGAATTACTTGATCGTCAGCACGTGGGTGTTGTGCAGCCAGCGGATCCTCTCGAGATCCTGTTGTTCAGCTGGGACGGCGGCGGGAACGTGCCCCCGTTCCTGGCGCTCGGGAGACACCTCCTTGCACGGGGGCATCGGGTGCGCATGGTGGGCCACGACTCCATCGCCGCCCGGGCCGGAGCCGCCGGAGTCGACTTCGCCGCCTTTGGCGGCGTCCCGTCGTGGTCTCCACGACCGGGACGTGCCCTCGAAGACGAGATGGAGGCCCTCGCCGCCCACCTGCTGGGCCCGGAGTTCGGAGACGAGCTCCTTGCCGCCACGAACCGGAGCCGACCTCACGCACTGGTCGTCGATTGCATGGCGGGGGGCTCCTTGTCGGTCGCCGAGCACCTCGGGCTGCCGGCCGCCGTGCTCGTGCACCTGCGAGCGCGATTCCACTTCGACGCTGGCGGGGGCTCGTCGCTCGCCACCCGCGCACCGAGAGAGTCGCTCAACCGTCAACGGGTCCGTCTTGGTCTCGACCCCTTGCCGGTTGAGCAGAGCTGGTGGGGAGCGCTATGGCGGCGGGCCGGGCAGGTCTTCATCGCCAGCCTCCCCGAGCTCGAAGGCGCCGGCGAGCCGCTCCCAGAGGACTTCACCTACGTCGGGGGCGTCTTCGATCCCGAGCCCGCCGACCTTCCGGGTGACGTCGTCGAGCTGATCGCAAGGGCCGGCGGCCCGCTCGTCGTCGTGAGCCTTTCCACCACGTACATGCACCAGGAGCCCCAGATCGCGGCCGCCCTGGGGGCCCTCGACGGTCTTCGCGGCGTGCTCAGCATCGGCGACGGCCTTGAGCTCAAAGATCCGGAATCGCGTTACGTGGTGGTCGCCCGCTGGGTGCCTCATCAAAGCCTCCTCCCGCACGCCGACCTCGTGGTCACCCACGCCGGCCACGGCACGGTCATGGCCGCCCTCGCCGCGGGGGTCCCATTGGTGTGCCTGCCGATGGGTCGCGACCAGCACGGCACGGCCGAACAGGTTGCCGCTGTCGGTGCGGGTGTGAGTCTCGACTCTTCTTCCGATGCCACCCACCTGCGCTCGGCAATCGACCGCGTGCTCACGGAGCGGAGCTTCAGGCGTTGCGCCGAGAACCTCGCGGCGAGCATGCGTCGCCTCGGCGGTGCCTATCGCCTCGCGGCCGAAGTCGAAGCCCTCGCCCGGCCAGAGCCCCTCGTCCGAGCACATCAGACCGCAGCCAGAAAGAGGTTCTGATGTGGAACGGCTTGTCAAGTAGGGAATGATTCGGTTCTTTTGGGCGCGCCGAACCAAGAGGTTCGGCGCATGGATGCTGCTTCCTGGCAGGCGACGGGGTCCCCGAAGTCAAGGCGCAGCGCCCGCAGCGAAGCGAGGACGAACGGCCTTGATTTCGGGGAGGCGGCTGCTACGCCTCGGCCCCGTGTGGTGGGCGGGGGACGGGCAAGAGCTCGACCATGCGCCGGGAACAAGTGGTTCGGCGAACCGCCACTCTGATGTACGCGGGTTTTCACCGCAGGTCGGCGATGCGCAGGATGGTGCCCCTCACTAAAAACGCGTCCCGTGTCCGGGAGTCGCATAGAACCGACGGGGATCTTCCCTGCCGCGGCGGTGTCCCGGCGCATGGTGAAGTCCTCGCTCATCTCCCCGCCCAGACCAAGAAGAGAGCGAGCTGGTCGACTGGTGTCATGTCATGCGGCCATCTCGGCCCAGAGGAATCCAACGAGTTCACGGGCGATGGCGGTGGCCACGATGTTGCGCGAGCTCTTGCGCTCGGCCAGGCGCCGAAACTTCCCACACAGATGGAGCTGGGCCGCCCAGGCTCGGGTGACGGTGTCGTGGGAGCAACGCTCCTGGCGCTTCTTGATGGTCGGGCCGACGGCAGGTCGGTGTTGATAGGCCCAGGCGGACTCGACCAACTGGGCGCGCAGGTGGGTGTTGCCCGATTTGGTGATCCGGCCCCTGTGTGTGCGCTCCCCGCTCGAGTACTCCGACGGCACCAGTCCGCAGAAGCCCATGAGAGAGGTGGCCCGGGCGAAGCGCCGCCAGTCACAGACCTCGGCCGAGAGCGAGAGGGCGCCCAGCTCGGTGACCCCCCGGTAGGCACAGAGTCGGCCAACGGCCTCGGCGAAGGGACCCGTCTCCACGTAGACCTTGAGATCGGACTCCACCGCGGCCAGATGGGCGTCGGCGCCGGCGACGACGGCACGGTAGTGGCCATAGGTGCGGGACAAGGCGGCGTCGTCGAAGCGCAGACCGGTGAGCCACTTCTCGTGGGCCATGGTCCATTGGACACCACCGCGGTAGATCTGGCTGTGGCGCAGCAGGAACTTGGAGAGTCGGTGCCGGGAGCGGGTGCGGTCGATAACCAGGTCGGCCCGAGTGCGGGCCAGGTCCCGGATGGCTTCTTCGCCCGGGGTGGGAATGTGCACGGCCGTGAGCTCACCGGCGCGGTAGAGGTGGACGAGGCGTCGGGCGTCTCTGGCGTCTTCTCCGAACTACCGAGGTCGGTCCTTCATCTTCGATGCGCCGGAGCATTCGAAGTCGTTGGCGCTCAGGCCGGATAACGGCGCTGCGCGGTCGCCGGGGAGACCTGAAGCTGGATGGCGATCT
>JAKAOC010000378.1 GCA_021823385.1 Actinomycetes bacterium | reverse complement strand
GTCTTCGGCCAACTCGACCAGCAGGCGCCTCTGAAAGCTCGGGTGGTAGGGGTCGATGCCCACGCGGTATAGCCGGACCCGGAGCCCACCTGAGACCACCTGCGCCTTTACCCCTACGCGCGCAGCGGCTCCACTCAGGGGAACAGCGGAGAAGGTTGCCCGTCCAGCTCCGTCGCTCAAAGCGCTGAGGCCGCCGAGTCGGATGGTCACACCGGGCAAGGACGGCACGGTCTGGATGACGACACTGCCGACTCCGGGCGCCGACGCTGCCGAGGCGGGAGCTTGTGCGGCGGCCACGCCGAGGACCAGCAAGGTGAGGATTCCAAGGGCGGCCGCGGCCGGCCGGCCGCACCTCATCTCCTCAGCTCCAGAATCCGCGGCATGGGCGGCGCCCTCTGCGGCCGGGGACCCGGCCTCCTGCCTCGGCGACGCCTCTCGGATCTCGCCGCCCAGCTCATGATCCCGGCGGCGATCGCCACCGCTCCCAAATAGAAGGCGTACACCAGCCAAGCAGGGCCGTGAGCCGCCGTGCTCCGAATCGGCACCGCCATGCTGACCCGGGGCGCAATCGGCTTCTGCGCGAGGTCCAGGCCCACCCCGAGGCTTGCCGCCGAGGCATCGCGGGCGGTGAGCGGAGCCAGGTTCCAGTTCTGCTCGATGAAGCTCAGGATCGAGGTGGTGTCCATCCGGTTCGAGACCACGGCTCCGGCCCGCGAATACGGGCTAATGAGAAGTGCCGGGACCCGGAGTCCAAGGCGCTGGTTTCCCGCGAGCACCGGTGGTGCCACGTGGTCGTACCAGCCACCGGCGTCATCCCAGGTAACTACTACGGCACTACTACTCCACTCCGCACTTTGCATGAGCGCGTTGATCAAGGTGCGCACGAATGCCTCGCCCTTGCTCGGATCCTGAGGGGGCTGCTCGGAACTGGATGCGGAGACCACGTAGGAGACAGCGGGAAGCTTGCCTGACTCGAGATCGCTGAAGTACTGCCCGACATCGGTCAACCGGGCCGCCATTGCCGGATCCCCTAGGACTCGAGGCATGGCCAGCAATGGGACCATCGTCTTCTGATAGCCGGTCGGGGCGGCGATCTCACCTGCGGTCAGGCCTTGCACGTAGTACTTCCAGCTGATACCTGAGGACTGGAGCTCGTCGAAGATGGTCGGCACATCCACGCCTGCCGACGCCGCACCCGCGTTGGCATAGCCGGCGTCCTGCCCCGCCACGGAGTAGAGCCGGTTGGGGAACGATCCCCCCGGAGTGGCCGCGAAGAAGCGGTCGAAGAGGGTGAACCGCTGGGCCAGTGACCAGTAGTACCCCATCTCCGGCGCCCCGTAATGGCCCATGGCCACCGTGCCCACCTCAGTGTTGCTTTGGGCGGTGACGAAGCCGTCCATCCTTCCCCCGTCCATGGCGTGCAGCATCGCCGCGGAGCTGTCGTTCAAGCCGGCCTTGGGCTGGCTTGGAGCGAGCGTGAACGGCCGGACGCACGAAGCTCCGCCCGGGGCCTCGGGCTGGCACAAGTTGCTCTGTAGAGGGGGAACGCCTTCATACAGGGCGAAGTAGTTGTCGAAGGAGTGATGGCTTTGGGTGATGACGATCAGGTGTCGAATGCGGCCCGCAGCAGACGCCGGGGAGTGGCCCGAAGCGATGGTCGCGGTCGCTTCAGCCAATCCCCGGCTGGGGAACCCCAGGACCAACGCGGCCGCAATGGCCGCCGAGGCCCATCTGCGCCACCCGATCACGGGTGAACCTGATAGATCACGATCACGCTCCGCCCGCCTTCGCGTCCCGTGTAGACGGCGTGAGCGTGATATCTGTTCAAAAGCTTGGACATGCGCGCGCTCGTCGAGGGTGAGCGCGCAGCCGAGTAGGCATCCCAGACGAGGTACGAGAACTGGCCGTCGCGCAGGGCCAGATCGGGGTTGGTTATCGGCGTGTAGGCGGGGTTGCGATGCAGAGGGTCGGTACTGACCGAGAGCCCTTGTGCGGGATAGTGGCTGTAGAACTCTATGACGTTGGCCATGCTCGGTCCGAGCGTCATCAGTTCCGTCCCCGGAACCAGGTTCGCCGACACCCAGTGGCCGGCTTCGCGACCCCCGGGCAGGCCACCGGCTCCCGCCATGCCGGCGCCGGCCGGTGAGGAAAACACCACCGCCCAGACCCCGATGGCCAGGGAGGCGGCAATGGCGGTCGACAGCGCGGTACGCGCAATCCGCGAGCCTTCGTCCGAGAGCCGCCCGCCCCACCTGAAGGTCCGCAGGAAGCGCGCCGCCAGGAGCGCGATCGGCGGAGCAGCTGGAAGAAGATAAGAAAAGCCTTTAAGAGGGTAGATCTGGAAGAAAACAATCGGCGATAGCGCCCAGGTGCCTAGAAGCAAGCCCTGCCAGTTACGGTTACGGCGTTGCACGAGAGCTCCTGCCGCGCAGCCGACCACGAGCCATCCCATGGCCGGCGTCACGTTGGTCAAATAGAACCCCAGCGCGTGGTTCGACGAGCGGGTCAACTGCCATGCGATGTAATCGCCCCCGGTGGCGGCGTGGCTGCTCATGACCAGGGCGGCCACGCCCCAGGCTGACACCAGGGCAATAGAGCCGCCAAAGATCAAGAGGCTGCGCAAGGGGTGCGCCACCCTGCGGCTAACCAGCATGAACGCGGCCGCGCCTCCTGCCATCACGACCATGGTCTCCTTTGAGAGGATCGCCAACCCCAAAACGGCCGCCGAAGAGGCGAGCCATAGCGTGCCCCCCCTGCGCGCCCACCGCGCCAGCAGCCAGAGCGAGATCACGGTGAACGCGACTGCGGGGCCATCGAGCAGCACCTGCCTGCTGATGGTCACGTCGTATGGCATCACCGCCATGAGCAGCGCCGCCAGCCTGCCCGTGCGGTGGTTGTAGATCTCGCGTCCGGCCAGGTAGCAGCCCGCAACCAGGGCTACCCCGAAGAGCGCCATTACCGCCCTGCCACGCAGGTCGGGGGTGCCGTGCGAATATAGGGGCGAAAGCAGGACCGGCAGCAGGAGCGGGTGCGCGCGAAAGACCGGGAACTGGTTCACGAAGAGCGGGTTGCCCGCCAGCGAGGCGGCCTGGCCCGCATACACGGCCTCGTCACCGTTGTAACCGAAGCGGCCCAAGTCGACCATGCGCACCATGGCGGCAAGTCCAAGCACCCCGGACACCTGCCAGGCAGGCGACTCCCGGATGCGTGACCAAAGAACGAGGAGGTGCCCGGGGCCCTCCGCCTCCTCGACCAGGAGGTGGAGATCCGCGACAGCCGGCACCTCCTGGAGCTTCCTCTCGGCGGAGGTGATGAAGCTCAGGGCGCTCACGGCTCCGAGTCGGCCAGGAATGAGGAGGAGCTGCCCGGGAAGGAGATCCGCCACTCTCGGCCCATGGTTATGTCGCTGATGTCCTTGGCCCATGAGAAGTCCGGTGAGCCGAGGCGATGGATCAGCACACCCGTCATCGCGCTCTCGAGGATTCCCCTCTCCTTGCGCAGCAGCGCCTGTGCATTCTGGCCGTTCATGCAGAGCCAAGGAGCGATGTAGCGGTACGGGGGAAA
>JAKAOC010000377.1 GCA_021823385.1 Actinomycetes bacterium | reverse complement strand
AGCTCGTTGATCGGAGTGGCGGACACCCTGCGCCAAACAACAGGGAACGCGAGTCCGGCACCGGAGAAATGACGCCGGCGTCCCCATCCCCCCGGCACATCGACAAATCCCACGGCTTACCGGACGGCGTCTCCATTGGAGGCTCCCTCCGGCCGCGGTCCAGCCCGGAGGTCCCGCGTGAACACCCGTGAACGACCTATCCATGCCTTCCCGGGGGAAGCCGTGGCGTGCCGTATTGCGTTTATTGGCGTTACGCGGAGGCGACCCACACCGCGGTCCTACCCCGCCATCTTCGCGCAAGTACTTACGGGGTCTGTGGGGCACGCCTCGGGATTTCGCCACCGCGCGAGTGCGGCCTCCCCGGCCTTCTCGTGCCATGCAGAACAGCTTTTGCCAAGATAGCCATGGGGCAAACGTCAGGGCCGGTCCGGGTCGGACCCCGACAACGCGATCGAGTGCTTGGGCCAACTTTGTGAACTCCCGTGCAGACGAGCACCGGATCGCATGTAGGCGACGCGCTTCTATTAAGACCGCATGCGCTGGACGCAGTAGGCCGGTCAAAACTTCCCGGGCAGGGTATCCAGCAAAGATCCGTCGGGACGATAGAACTTCAGATAAGGATAACTCGATACTTCGCGATGAGGAAGGTAAATCACGAACCAACCCCCAACGACGTCGGCCACGGTTCCCTTGGCGCCCGATTGATTTGCGAGAGCGACCGAAGCGGTACCCGCATCAGCTCTTCCGTACACCACCTCGTAGTCGACGCCTGAGGGGGAATTCCAACTAGCCACCGCCTGTCCGCCGCCAGCACGCGCTTGGGATATCTGCTCGGAACCCAAGCCGGAAGGATTACCCGAGCCAACCATTGAACACATCATCTCGCCGGTCGACAGGGGTACCGATTTATCCGAATGACCCGCCGGGATTACCGCCAACCGGGTACAGGAACCGGCGTAGCGATTGCCGTAGCCAATTGGCATAGTGAATACCTCGAAGCGCGAGCCATCCGGCCCGGGCACCGATATCCGCATCTGGGCTGCCGATTGTTCGATGACGGCTGGCGAGGACAGGAGCACTTTCGCCCCACCCATTATCTCCGTGAAGGACGGAGGTTCGCCGGGAGCGGCGGCGGCCGCAGTCGTAGAAAGGGCTAGCGCGACGGGGCCGACCATGGCGGCAACCACCCAGCGCCTCACCCGCCACGTGCCGCGCGAGAGCCTGCGGCGCGACGGGGCATTTATCGACTCCCGGAGCCTCTCCTCCCTTTCGAGTCCGGGTTGCGGCTCCACCATTGCGCCGACTTGCTCATATAGAGAGCAAAGGCGCGCCTCGACATCTTCAATCCTCACCACTTTTATCCATCTCCTCCCTGAGGGACACAAGACCTCGATGAATGAGCGACTTCGCTGCCGCGACACTGCAATACATGACATCCGCAATACCTTCAACGGTCAGGTCATCCATATACCTCAGCACCAGCGCCTGCCGCTGGCGCAGGGGCAGCTTGTTCACGAGCTGCCAAGTCTCCATCTCCTCGGCTTCCAACCCGCTGGTCACGTCCTCGGCGGTCACGGCGTGCGCCAGGCGGGAACGCCGCGACGCGTCAGCGAGAAGATTTACAACCGTGCGCCTCAGGTACGAAACTGGGTTGTCGGGAGTCACGCCGGACCGGTAAAGGCGCACGAACGCGTCATGAACCACGTCTTCCGCCACCTCCCGGGACCCGCACATCAGCCAGGCGGACTTCACCAGAGTGCCCCAGTACTGACGGTACCAAGCCTCCCAACCAGGGGGACCAGGCGAGTTGCGCTCGGAATCCTTGGTGTCCATTCAAACCTCCAATGTATAGACGTACACCGGCGCCCTTGGGTTGCGCGTGGTCTCGCAAATCCGTGTACATTGGCCCAATCGCCTGCCTGCAATCGCCACGGCCCGACTTCCCCTCGTCATCCGACCGGATGGACCCTCGCCACCTCTCAATTCCCTGGCAGCGACCTCGCCAGGCGCTAGTATGTAGCAGTCCGATCCCCAAGCAATGTTTCACGTGAAACATTCTCGCCCCCTAACACGGACGGTAATAGATGAACGACACGGCCAGCCGTATTATCGCTGTCGCCAACCAGAAGGGAGGGGTGGGTAAGACCACCACCTCCGTCAACATGGCTGCCGCAATGGCCGAGGCCGGCAACAGGGTGCTTGTCGTTGACCTCGACCCGCAGGGCAACGCCAGCACGGGCCTGGGCATAGACATCCGAGCTCTGGGGACCACCGTCTACGACGTCTTACTCCATGAGGCGCCCGCCGAAGATTGCATCGAGCCCACCTCGATCAAGAACCTCTTCGTGTTGCCGGCCAACATCGATCTGGCCGGCTCAGAGATCGAGCTGGTAAGCGTCTTCAGTCGCGAAAGCCGCCTCAAGAAAAGCCTTGATCCCATTTCCGAGGACTTCGACATCATCGTCATCGACTGTCCACCATCGCTTGGACTTCTCACCATCAACGCTTTCGTTGCCGCCGGTGAGGTGCTCGTGCCCATCCAGTGTGAGTACTACGCGTTGGAGGGCCTCACTCAGTTGTTCAGGAACGTAAGGCTGGTCAAGTCGAACCTCAACCCGATTCTTGAAGTCAAACACATAGTCCTGACCATGTATGACGCCCGAACCAAACTTGCTGAACAGGTTGCCGCCGATGTTCGTGCTCACTATCCCGACATCGTCTGCAAGACCGTCATACCCAGAAACGTGAGGCTTTCGGAAGCTCCTTCCTACGGCCAACCGATCACCGCATTCGACCCCCTCTCGAGGGGATCGGTCGCTTACAAGGAACTTGCCAGGGAGGTTCTGTGATGGTGCGCAAACCAGGATTGGGACGGGGACTCGGATCCCTGATCCCGCCCAGCGAGTCGGAGTCGCGAGACGCGACCTATCGGGAAATCCCGACAACTCACATCAGGCCCAATCCGAATCAACCGCGGAAGTCATTCGACGAAGAGACTCTGGCGTCCCTGGCCGCGTCCGTTGCTTCCATGGGCGTTATACAGCCCATCCTCGTACGCGAGGAAGAAGACGGGCAGTATGAGATCATCGCCGGGGAACGACGTTGGCGCGCCGCGAGACGGGTCGGCCTCGACTTCATCCCGGCAATCGTCCAGAGCGTGGACGCCAAGGTCAGCATCGAGCAGGCTCTGGTCGAAAACCTGCATCGCGAAGACCTCAACCCGGTCGAGGAGGCCAGCGCGTATCAAAGCCTTATCGAGGAATTCGGCTTCACGCACGAGTTACTGGCCGCTCGCATCGGCAAGTCCCGTGCGGTTGTGACCAATGCTCTCCGACTGCTCCAACTTCCTGCGGCGGCACAGCGCTTACTTATCGAACGTCGCATCACTGCCGGCCACGCACGAGCACTGCTTTCCACTCCGGACAGACTTGCTCAGGAGCGATTAGCTCGTCTGGCCGCGGAAGAGGGGCTTTCGGTGCGCGCGCTGGAAGAACTGGTTAAGCAGGAATCAGGTGCGGAACCCACAGACGCTCCCGTCACGGACGTCAAGAAACCCGGGCCCACCT
>JAKAOC010000376.1 GCA_021823385.1 Actinomycetes bacterium | reverse complement strand
ATTGCCTTTGGACGATTCGAGGCCAACTATCCAAATGAGATCTGGGTTGGAGATGCCTTACATGGTCCGGTGATTGCCGGCAAGAAGGCGATCCTGTTCTGTTATTGTGACGATCACTCCCGCCTGATTACAGCTCATCGCTGGACGCACTCAGAAGACACTTTTTCGGCCCAAGCAGCGCTGAGGAGAGGGATCTTATCAAGGGGTATTCCGGAAATCCTGTACCTTGATTATGCCGACCTTCGTATTATGCCGATATTCCAGCATTCCTCCAGACCAGCGGGGGTGGGTGGGATGAAATTGTCGGCATAATCACAGCGGACTCGGCCATCCTTCTTCTGTCAACCTAGAGAAGGAGGATGAGATGAGAAAACCAAAGAGCAAGGTATTAGAGGTTCGAGTTGTGGGTCCGCTGGCACCGTTCGCCGCAGCGTTCAAGGCGGAGCTCGAGGCTGTCGGATACACACCTTTGAGTACGGTCAATGAGATGAGGATGGCGGCGAACCTGAGCCGCTGGCTCGAAAGGGAGGCTTTGACGGCCTCGGATCTGAATTGGGAGAGCATCGAAGAGTTCCTCCACGCGCGCCGAATTGCCGGCTATGTGTCCCCGCTATCGCGCCTGGCGCTGGGCTCATTGCTCGGGGTTCTCAAAGCAGCGGGCATGGTGCAGCCAGCCGAGCCGACGGGTGCGACCTCGGAAAACGAGGCGTTGTTCGCATCGTTTCGAA
Organism: Actinomycetes bacterium; assembly: GCA_021823385.1. The sequence continues at coordinate 2,856 of JAKAOC010000376.1, read as the reverse complement.
CCTACTTGGCCAACGAGCGGGGACTCTCTTGTTCGACTACAACTGCTTATGTGAGCCGGGCGCGGCGCTTCGTTGCTGGCCTCCCTGGCGACATGAGTCTCGATGACCTGCGGACGAAGGACGTCACCGACGCCGTGCTTCGGGAGTCGGCGACGTGGTCGGTGGGAGCGACTCAGTACTTCGTGGCCGGACTGCGCTCATTTCTTCGCTTCTGCTTCGCCAATGGCTTGACCCCTTCGGACCTTTCGGCGGCGGCACTCTCGATGACCGGCCGCCGCGCTTCTACACTGCCGATGGGCATCAGCCGCGCAGACGTAGACGCGCTTCTGGCGTCGTGCGACCGAAGGCGGGCAGAAGGTCGCCGCGACCGGGCCATCCTAGTCACGCTGGTGCGTCTGGGCCTGCGCGCCAGCGAAGTGGCTGCAATGACCCTCGACGACATCGACTGGCGGACGGGGATAGTTGTGGTGCACGGAAAGGGCCGACGTGACGACCCGCTCCCTCTTCCTGACGATGTCGGAAGCGCTCTCGCCAGCTATCTTCGCTGGGGAAGGCCGCGGACACAGCACCGCGAGGTGTTCCTGCGCACGCTCGCCCCGCTCGCCCCGCTCGGCCGCGGCGGGGTGTCGTTTGTGGTGCGCCGGTCGTGCAAGAAGGCCGGCATCGCCCCCATCGGGGCGCACAGACTGCGCCATACGTTGGCTTGCACCATGGTTGCCGCGGGTGTGCCGTTCCCGGAGATCAGCCAGGTTCTGCGCCACCGGAGCATCTCGAGCACCTCGAGCTACGCCCGGGTGGACATCAAAGCGTTGCGCGGCTTGGTCCAGCCTTGGCCGGGGAGCGCGGCATGACTACTCTCTGCGAACACCTTGAGGAATACCTCCGGCTCCGCCGGTCACTGGGCTTCCAGCTCGACTATCCGGGCCGTTTGCTGCCCACGCTCATCGAGTACATCGACGCGGCGGGCGCAGAGACGATCACCACCGACCTGGCGGTCACTTGGGCCAAGTTGCCCCAGAACGTGCAGCCTCTCCACTGGGCACACCGGCTCAGCGCGGCACGCGGGTTCGCCCGATATCTGCAGACGATCAATCCGGCGACCGAGGTCCCCCCTCGCGATGTCTTCGGAGCCCGCCAGCAGCGCCCCACGCCTTACCTGTGGTCCGAAGAAGATATCCAGCGCCTCCTTGATAGAGCACGCCTGCTTGAGCCTGAGCTTCGTGCGGCCTCGTGTGGTGCTCTCCTCGGCCTGCTCGCGGCCACCGGCATGCGTATCGGAGAAGCCGTGAGCCTCGAGCGCGGCGATGTCGACCTCGCCGACGCAGTGATCAGAATTCGCGACGGGAAGTTCCACCGCTCCCGGCTGGTGCCGATCCACGAGAGCACGGTCACCGCCTTGCGCACCTACGCAAGTCGACGTGACCAGCTATGCCCGATGCCGGAGCTAAGCGCCTTCTTCATCTCTGATGCCACAAGAGCGCTCACCACCGGCAGCGTGCGAAGTTCCTTCATCCAAATGACCACCGAACTGGGTTTGCGCACCGCAGACGTGCACCCACTCCTGCACAGCCTTCGTCATACCTTTGCCGTCAGAACGATTATCAACTGGCTTCGCACCGGCGTCGACATCGATGTCATGATGCCAGTGCTGGCCACTTACCTCGGGCACGTGAATCCGGTGGGGACCTATTGGTATCTCCAGGCGTCGCCTGAACTCATGGAACTCGCCGCTCTGCGTCTCGACGGCCGATTTGGAGCAAAGCAATGACCGCTCTCGCACCGACGCTTCAGACGTTCTTCACCGATCGCCTGATCGGGCAACGCCAAGCCAGCCCTAACACAATCGCAGCCTACCGAGATACCTTCCGGCTCTTTCTTATCTTCGCCTCCGAACATACGGGGTCACCGCCCTCTGGACTCGATATCGGCGACCTTGACGCGCCGCTCGTCGGAGCGTTCCTGGACCACCTCGAGAAAACCCGGGGGAACAGCGTGCGCACCCGCAACAACAGGCTGGCGGCGATCCATTCCCTATTTTCGTGGGCGGCGCTGCGCCATCCCGAGCATGCGGCGACAATCCAACGGGTGCTCGCCATACCGGTGAAACGCTTCGAGCGCAACCTCGTCACTTTCCTCACCGAAGATGAAGTCGACGCCGTGCTCGCCGCATGCGACCGAACGTCCTGGACGGGGCGGCGCGACTACGCGATGATCGTGCTCTTCGTGCAAACCGGCCTGCGGATCTCGGAGGTGACCTCGCTTACGCTCTCCGATGTTATTCTCACCACTGGAGCCCACGTCCGCTGTGTCGGAAAGGGCCGAAAGGAGCGATGTACTCCGTTGGTCCCGGCGACAGTACGCGTGCTTCGGACCTGGCTCTCGGAGCGCAACGGCTTGCCGGGTGAGCCACTCTTTCCGACATCGACGGGCCGCCGACTGAGCCGCGACGCTATTGAGCACCGGATCTCACTCTGCGTCGCTCAGGCCGCTGGCTTGTGCCCTTCCATCCGTGCGAAACACGTGAGCGCACACACGTTTCGACATACCTGTGCTATGAGGCTCCTGCAGGCAGAGGTCAGCGCTACCGTCATCGCTCTGTGGCTGGGACACGAGCAGGTTTCAACGTCGGACATCTACCTACACGCCGATATGGAGCAGAAGGAGCGCGCCATCGCTAAGGTCCAGCCACCAGACACCAAGCCCGGTCGCTATCGCCCGCCAGACGAGCTCCTGGCCTTTCTCGAGGGGCTGTGATTATGCCGACAATTTCATCCCACCCACCCCCGCTGGTCTGGAGGAATGCTGGAATATCGGCATAATACGAAGGTCGGCATAATCAAGGTTATGCCGACATCG
>JAKAOC010000375.1 GCA_021823385.1 Actinomycetes bacterium | reverse complement strand
ATCAAGCCTGGCCGGCTTCCGGCCCCTTTGCGCGGCTTGGCCCGGTTAATCCCACTGCGGCGGGCCCAGGCTTGGGCCGGATCGCGCCTCCGGCGGATGTTTTTGGCCGGAGGCGCGATCAACCCGCGCTAGGGCTTGGCGAGCGCGCTAATCCGGACTTACGTCCCTGATTGCGGCAATTCCCCTACCTGACCTGCACAGGCGCTCGTTATTGTTGTCAATATGTAGCCACTAATGGCTTGACATGTGAATTGCATTGGTGTAAGATAACGCCATGCCAAGACGTGGTGGAGCTATGCACATATCGACGACACGTCGCCACTATGTGACCGCCGACGGCACAGAGCGCAACTACGAGACCCATCTGCTGCGCCGTTCGGTGCGCATTGGCAAGACCGTGCGCAACGAGACGCTCGCGAACCTGTCGCATCTGCCGGCCGAGCTAATAGAGGCACTGCGGGCGGGGCTGGCGGGCAAGACGCTCCTGGTGGCCGGTGAGGGCCTGGAGCTTATGCGTGCCCTTCCCCACGGCCACGTGGCCGCCCTCAGTGTCCAGGCACACCTGCTCGGGCTTCCCGAGCTGTTGGGGCCGGCCTGCAAGGAGCGCGACATCGCCTATGGGTTGATACTGGCCCGGGCGCTGCGCCCGGCCTCCAAGCGTGCCACGGCCTCCTGGTGGGCAGATACCACCCTGGTGGAGGACCTTGGCCTGGAGGGGGTTGGAACCGATGAGGCCTACGCTGCCATGGACTGGCTGCTCTCACACCAGGAGGCGATCGAGCTGAAGCTCGCCCAGCGCCACCTGGAAGAAGCAGCCAATCCCTCTCGGCGCGCCTATTTCGACCTCTCCTCCTCCTGGATGGAGGGGAGTTCCTGCCCGCTGGTGGCCTTTGGCCACTCCCGCGACGCCAAGCGGGGAAAGCCCCAGATCGAGTACGGCCTCTTGACCGATCCCAAAGGGTGCCCGGTGGCGATCCGGGTCTTTGCCGGCAACACCGCGGACCCGGGCGCCTTTTCAGAGATCGTGACCGTGGTGCGCGAGCGCTTCGGCCTCACCCAGCTGGTCATGGTGGGCGACCGGGGGATGATCACCTCCGCCCGCATCGATCAGCTACGCGGGCTCCCCGGAATGGGGTGGCTGACTGCCCTTAGGGCGCCTTCAATCAAAAAGCTGGCCGAAGACGACGGACCGTTGCAGATGGGCCTCTTTGACGAGGTGAACTTCGGTGAGATCACCCACCCCGACTATCCGGGTGAGCGCCTTATCTGTTGCCGCAACCCGGCACTGGCCGAGGAGCGCTCCCGCAAGCGCGAGGAGCTGCTCGCCTCCACCGAGGCCGAGCTCTCCACCGTAGCCCAGGCCTGCCGGCGCGAGCGGCGCCCGCTCCGGGGGGCCGACGTGATCGCCCTGCGGGCGGGCAGGGTCCTCTACCGTCACAAGATGGCCAAGCACTTCCATCTGGCCATCGGAGAGGACAGCTTTGGCTTCTCGCGCAACCAGGACTCCATCGCCTCCGAGGCCGCCCTGGACGGGGTCTACGTGATTCGCACCACCATCGGCGAGGACGATCTCGACACCACCGGGGTCATCTCGGCCTACAAGGACCTCTCGGCGGTGGAGCGGGACTTCCGCTCCATGAAGGCGATCGATGTGGACATCCGGCCCGTGTACCACCACCTGCAAGACCGGGTGCGCGCCCATGCCTTTGTCTGCATGCTCGCCACCTACCTCACCTTCCACCTCCGGGAGAGGCTGGCGCCTCTCACCTTCACCGACACCGAACCACCCGGCCGCCCCGACCCGGTCGCCTCCGCTCCCCGCTCGGCATCGGCCAAGAGCAAGGACGCCACCAAGAAGAACCCCGGGGGTGAAGAGGTGCGGGGCTACCGCGAGCTGCTCGAGCACCTCGGCACGCTCACCCGCAACACCATGCGGGTGGCGGGGAGCGATGACATCACCTTTGAGCTACTCGCCACACCCACCCCGACTCAACGCAGGGTCTTCGAACTCCTCGGCGTACCGGTCCCCCGGACCCTCGTGTAGCCAGAACCATCCCTCCTCCAGAGAGGGATTCCCAGCTCAGCCTGCGGAGCCTGTCTTGGCAGGGGTAAGTCCGGTCTAGGAGAGGTCAGCCCACGCCTGGGTGAAAGGTGGCGTCAGTCTGCCCATGGCCCCCAGCTGAAGGACTGGACGATGAATGACACCCCGGTGGTGTCGGAGATGTAGCCAACCCTGCCAAAGGGGGTGTCCTGCGCTTCCCGGGGCTGCGAGCCACCGTGGTCGAGCGCGGCCGCGATCGTGGCGTCGGTGTCCCGTGTCCCGAAGCGGATCTCCCAGCGCGGCGCCGAATGGGGATCCTCCAGAATGCCTGCAAAAGTCTTTCCCTGGCGGCCGGCGGTCGAATAGCGGCGGCCGCCGGAGGTATCCATCGCACTCAGCTCCCAGCCGAAAACTGTGGCATAGAACTCCAGCGAGGCCTCGTAGGCACCGGTGTGGAGCTCGTACCACCGTGGCGCGCCCGGCTCCTCCACTCGCGCGAAGCCGATGAAGTCGATAGGTGCCCATATCCCTATCGCGGCTCCACCCGGGTCGATCACCACCCCCATTGTCCCCAGTTCCGCCACCTGCATGGTTTCGACGGCCACGGTCGCTCCGTGCTTGGCGCCAAGGGCCAGCGTCTCGGCGGCGTCGCTGCAGGCGAGGTAGAGGGACCAGGAGTCGGGCGCGCCGCCCCCGGGGATGGTGGCCATTCCGCCCGCCACCGGCGCATCGTCGAGGAAGAACTGGAAGTACCCGCCGAACTCCTCCGCCTGCTCGCCGGGTCGCCATCCGAATACCGCCTGGTAGAAGGAGCGGGCTTTGGGGACATCACTTGTGTAAAGGTCGATCCAGCAGGGCTCGCCTGGGAACCATCCCTCTCTGGTCGCCATCGCTCACTCCTTTGCGCCGGGCGGTGCCGTGCGGACCGCGCCTGGTGGGCACAAGAATTATGCCCACGTGGGGAAATTCTGGCACGGGTCGGTTCGTTGCGCAACCATGCGGTAGCCTCTCGCGCGGCGGTTTTCCTGCCCGTGAACTGCTGCCCTTTCCCAAGTTGCTCAGATCGCCGCCCGCACGCCACACGAGGCCGTAGCGTGGCGGCATGAGATATGTCGCACGCGGCACCTTCGAGGTGGAGATCACGCCTTCCACTCCCGAACTGGATGGGGCCGTCAATCGCTTCGAGTTGCGAAAGCGCTTCAGTGGGGACTTGGCAGGGGACGGCTCGGGATTGATGTTCGCGGCAGGGGATCCGTCGGGCGGGACGGCCGGCTACGTCGCTATCGAGACGGTGCACGGCACCTTGGGAGACCGTGATGGCGGCTTTGCCATGCAGCAGTTCGGCACCATGGTCTTAGGTGTTCCGACTCTTCACTACGAGGTGGTTCCAGGATCAGGATCCGGTGGGCTAACCGGTATATGCGGAGTCCTGCACCTGACCGTCGAGGCCGACGGAACCCACCGCTTCGAGATGGAATACGAGCTCTAGCGGGGTCGAGAATAGCCGGGTAAGGCGTCGCGCCGCTCAGGCGCGGTCATAAGAT
>JAKAOC010000374.1 GCA_021823385.1 Actinomycetes bacterium | reverse complement strand
CAGCTCATTCTCAGTGGAGGTGGCCCGATCGCGTCACCGTGACAAGCCGGCCGACGCTGTGCGGGGTTTCGTCGCCGCTAATCAGCTTTGCTCAGCAGACTCCTAGGCATTCGCGCGAACTGGGCACAGTTCTCCGTCTACACGCTCATCACGGCACTGATCGGGATAACCATCGGTACCGAGCGCGTCGCTTTGCCTCCACTCGCTCATCGCGACTTCGGAGTCACATCGACTCTCTATACCGTCTCCTTTATTGCCGCCTTCGGTTTGGTGAAGTCGCTGATGAACCTCGTGTCGGGCCGCTTGTCCGATAACCGCGGCCGCCGCCTTATCCTCCTTGCCGGCTGGGTGTTCGCCGTACCGTTCGCTCTGCTCATCATTTTCGCCCGATCGTGGTGGTGGGTGATTCTCGCCAACCTATTCCTTGGGGTTAACCAGGCTCTTACCTGGACCATGGCCGTCACCGCCAAGATCGACCTTGTTGGACCCTCCGGCCGCGGCTTGGCGGTCGGCATCGACGAATCGGCGGGTTACCTGGGAGTGGGGATTGGCGGATTCCTCGCCGGCCTGCTGGCCGCTAACTACGGACTGCGTCCCGCTCCCTACGTTCTTGCCATTGCGGTAGCGGCGCTTGGGGCGGTGGTCACGCTTTTGGCGGCTCGCGAAACGCTTCCATGGGCGCGGCTAGAGGCGGCGGGCACCGCCGGGAAGGCCACCTCGCCGGGCCAACCGCGGCTGGCGCACCTGGCTGCGTACATGTCCTGGAAGGATCGCTCCATGCTGGCGGTTTGTCAGGCGGGGATGGTTAACAAAGTTGCCGATTCCCTGGTTGCCGCTTTTTTCCCACTTTATTTTCTCAGGCGCGGCATGACTTTGAGCGAGGTTGGGCTGCTCGTCGGGATTTACGCCTGGGTCTGGGGACTTGGGCAGGTTCTCAGCGGAGCGCTCGCCGACAAGGTAGGCAGAAAGTTCCCGATCACGGGAGGGACGTTTCTGATAGCGGTGGGCATGGGGGTCGTGCTGGCCGGATCGGCAAGGGTGCTTTGGTTCGCGGGTGCTGTCGTGATGGGAACCGGCATGGCACTGGTATATCCCAACCTGATAACCGCGGTGGGGGATAATTCCCACCCTTCCTGGCGCGGTGGCGCCTTGGGCGTGTACCGCTTCTGGCGGGATTCAGGCTACGTCGTCGGCCCCATTTTTCTGGGAGGTGTGGCGGCGGCGTGGGGAATGAGCGCTGCGATGTGGACCGGCGCTGCGATTGTGTTCGCCTCGGGCGTGGTGCTGCTATTTCTCCTTCATGAGACCTCCCCCCGACACGCGCTGTGCCCTCCGGCTTGGCAAGCACGTCCCGAGTTGCTCGGACAGGGGACCGCCGCCGGTTAGGTCACGGAGTCTTGCGCACACTCCGTTTGACTGGTCGAGCATTCCAAGGCGGTCATCACCGCTCCTCGCAATTAGCGTGTTTGGGGCTCTTAGAGATTCATTCTCCGGAGGTTGGAGTAGGCAATGACATGCACGGCGGGTAGGCATCTTGAGCGTTAGCGCTGACAGCCACGCTTCAGTCAGCCTCGAGGCAGCGAGGAGGCGCACTTTCGCGATCATCAGCCACCCTGATGCAGGCAAGACGACTCTCACTGAGAAGTTCCTCCTCTACGGAGGGGCGGTCGTCGAGGCGGGTGCCGTGAAGGCGCGCGCGGGGCGCAGATCCGCGCGCAGCGACTGGATGGAGATGGAGCAGGAGCGGGGCATCTCGATCACCTCGACAGTGCTGCAGTTTGCGTATCGTGATCACGTGGTCAACCTGCTCGACACTCCGGGGCACCGGGATTTCTCCGAAGACACATACCGGGTTCTGTCCGCCGCGGACGCGGCGGTGATGGTGCTAGACGTGGCCAAGGGCATCGAGGCCCAGACCCTAAAACTTTTTGAAGTCTGCCGGGCACGAAATATTCCTATCATCACGTTCTTGAACAAATACGACCGGCCCGGGCGTGACCCCCTCGAGTTGTTGGATGAGATCGAGGCTCAGATCAACCTTAGGCCCACTCCCATCACCTGGCCGGTTGGGATTCCCGGCGATTTCCGGGGAGTTATCGACAGGCGCGATTCATCATTCGTAAAGTTCTCCCGGACAGCCAGAGGAACCCGTGCGGCGGCCGAGGATGTGGTGGATCCGCAGCGTGCTGCCATCGAAGAGGGAGAAGCCTACCAAGTGGCAGTGGAGGGAATCCAGCTGCTCGACGAGGTTGGCGCAACTTACGATCGAGAGTCATTCCTGGCCGGCGAGTCGAGCCCCCTCTTCGTTGGTTCGGCTCTCACCAATTTCGGAGTACGCCACTTGCTGGACGCCATCATGGAGATGGCTCCTGCGCCTGCATCCCGAACCGACGTGTCGGGGTATCCAAGGTCGATCGAAAGCGCCTTTTCCGGGTTCGTCTTCAAGATCCAGGCCAACATCGACCGCTTTCACCGTGATCATCTCGCATTCATCCGCGTTTGTTCGGGCCGATTCGAGCGGGGCATGGTGGTTACCCAGGCAACCAGTGGGAAGCCTTTTGCGACCAAGTATGCGACTTCGGTTTTCGGGGCCGAGCGCGACACCATCGAGGAGGCCTATCCCGGCGACGTGGTCGGCCTGGTGAATGCCAGTGACCTTCGCATCGGAGACACTCTTTATTCAGGGGAGCCGGTCGTCTTTCCCCCGATACCCACCTTTGCCCCGGAGTTGTTCGCTACGGTGCGCCCGCGAGACACCAGCCGCTTCAAGCAGTTTCGAAGCGGCCTCGCTCAGCTTGAGCGGGAGGGTGTCGTCCAGGTTCTTCGCGACCCGGACGGCGATCCGATTCCGATCGTCGCCGCGGTCGGCCGGATGCAGTTCGAGGTGTTCACCCACCGCCTCGAACACGAGTTCGGTGCCGTCGTGGATCTTAAGGAGACCACCTACAAGATGGCTCGACGCACTGACGCCCCCACCGCGCAGCAATTGCGAAGCTTGGGAGGCGTAAAGGTGCTCACCCGCAGCGACGGGGAACTGTTGGCCCTCTTCGAGAACCCGTACTGGCTCGCCAGGCTGGAGAGCGATCATCCCGATTGGCGGCTCGACCATATCCTTGTCGATCCAACACCTGCCTGAGCCACGCTCTCAATCCTCACCAGATGCGCTGAACGACGGAACGTTCCTTCCAGGGAAAGCAACTTGGGCCAGATGGAAGTTCGTTAGAAGTGGCCGACCCGCACACGGTGTCGTTCGCGAAGGTGGGCAAAAGGAATTGGTCGATGCACGCTTACGTCCTCGAAAGAGCGCATCGTCAACTCATATCTTGCTTCTGAACTGGAATATCGTGGGTGCCGCCCGGCACGCCAACCCCGAGGCGCACCTCCCGCTATAGCATTGGTACCAAAGTGCGTACGCTTACTGCGCGCTGTTTCCGCACCGATCTTCGAGGGGAGACCGATGGCATCCACGAAGCAGAGGGAGGGTTCGGTGCCTCCAGGCGGGGACAACGGCGGCTGGCGCCGCCCTTCGGCGGCAATGCGTTTTTACGCCGCACTAGCCGTCACCTTCTTGGTCGTGGCCTCCGCCTC
>JAKAOC010000373.1 GCA_021823385.1 Actinomycetes bacterium | reverse complement strand
ATCGGCGAGGGGGAAAAGGACGAAGCCCCCATGCTCTTCCGCGGGGAGCAGCTCGGTTCTGGGTCGAGCACGCCCTTTGACATCGCGGTCGATCCGCTGGAGGGAACCAATTACGTCGCCAAGGGACAGCCTGGAGCGGTGTCGGTCATCGCGGCCGCGCCGGCTGGCAACTTTACCTTCGTCCCCGGCTTCTACATGGACAAGATCGTGGTCGGCTCCCAGGCCAAGGGCGTTCTGACTATCGAAAGCCCCGTTGAGGCGAACCTCGAGATGCTGGCCAAGGCGCTCGAAAAGCGCGTGGACGAACTCGAGGTCATAGTGCTCGACAAGCCACGCCACAAGGAACTTATCTCGCGGATCCGCTCGGTGGGTGCCAGGGTGCGGGAGGTGCCCGATGGTGACGTCATGGCCTCCTTCGAGGTTCTGGTGGGCCACATCGACGCGCTCTTCGGTGTCGGGGGCGCCCCAGAAGGGGTGATCATGGCCGCGATGGCCAAAGCCCTCGGAGGCGAGTTCCAGGGGCGTCTGGCGCCCCAGAGCGAGGCTGAAGCCCGGATGGTTCGCGACTTCGGCGAGGGCACCGCTGAGAAGGTCTTCGGCCAGGATGATCTGGTCACCGCCGAGCCGGTGGTGGCGATCACCTCGGTCACGGGAGCCGGTGTGCTCGATCCGGTCGTAGAGCGCGACAACGGATATTTCATTTCGACCGCACTGATTCGCAACGGCAGCTACTCGGTCGTCTCCCAGTTCGCCTGAGACGCAGCACAAAGCGTTAGGAAGGACCACCCATGATGCCTCATCGCATGGCAATGATCCAAAAAGCCAATCGTGAACGCCCGCTGACCCACACGCCGATGCTTGCCATCGCCGGGGACTCCGCGGTGGGCAAGACGACACTCACCCAGGGCTTGGTCGAAGCACTCGGGCAGGAGAACATCCGCTCGTTCTGCACGGACGACTATCACCGGTACGACAGGATCGAGAGAAAGGCTTTGCCTTTCACGCCCCTTCACCCCGAATGCAACTACCTGCAAATCATGGAGCAGCATTTACAGCTGGTGGCCATGGGGCAACCGATATTGAAGCCGGTGTACGACCACCATCACGGGACGCTCGAGCGTCCCGAGCTGTTCGAGCCAGGCGGCTTCGTGGTCGTCGAGGGCCTCTTCCCGCTGTGGTCCAAGCTTTCCCGCGCCTGCTTCGACGTCACCGTCTATCTCGATCCGCCCGAGCCCATCCGGCGCGCGTGGAAGGTGAAGCGTGACGTGGGCCAGCGTGGGTACACCGAGGAACAGGTCCTTGCCGACCTGGAAAAGAGGGAGCCGGAGTCCGCGGCCTACATCCGCCCGCAGCGCGCCTACGCCGACATCGTCATCAGCTTCGGGCGCGCCCATGCGGATGAGGATCCCAACACTCCGCTTTCCGCCTCGATCCTGCTCCGGCCGACGATCGATCACCCGGATCTCACATATCTGCTCAGTTCAGACACCCGAGAGGCGATCCACCTCAAGTTGATCCGCGACGATGACGGCAAGCCGGTGGACGCACTCCATGTGCACGGCCATGCCCCCGCCGAGGTCGCTCAAGAGGTCAAGATGGCCATCTGGTCCAAGCTGGGCATAGACGAGCCGCTGCCCGACAGCCTTGGCCGGATCAGCGACGATCAAAAGAGTGAGCCTTTGGCGGTCGCACAGCTGTATCTCCTCTACCACTTGCTCCAGGCTGCTGCCACGGCCTAGCGGGCCCGCTGGTCAAACGGTGCGGATAACCGCTTTTCTCCGAAGGTGCCAAACGCGGCCACCGTCGGAGGTGAAGTAGACCAAACTCATGTAGCGGTGCGGGTCGGGCGCCTGGATACCGCCACTTGGAAGCTCGGCGTCCACTTTCAGCCAGCCGTGGCCATCGGGCAGCAAGGCCATGCCCTGGATCGCGCTGGTCATGAAGGCCGGCAAGGAGTCAAGGTCGGGTAGGCCCGCAATAGTGGAGGCGGATTTGACCCCGCCTCCTGGGGCGAGCGTCACCACCTCGAGCTTCCCTGGCGCTGCGCTTCGAATGGCCAGCACCGCCGAGCGGCCGCCGCCGGAGGTGAGGGTGAAGCCGGTTTCCAAGGTGGCCAAGCCGCTCCCGCGAGCATCAACTCCGAGGGTTCCGCTGGAGAGGGCCAGTTGAAACGGCCCGCCGCCCACGGAGTCGAAGACCAGCAATCCCGGTGGAAAGCCCTGGCCCAGACCGGCGGGTTGGCGGATGCTTTCCCAGGTGCCGCGGCCACAGGAAAGGGAGATCTGCGGTGCCCTGAGGCGCCGTATTACCGTTTTGCCGGGCGTGAAGATCAATCGTGGGGACGGCGTTCCAACTTCCCACAGGCGCCCGAAGCCGTCGGCGCCAATCAATTCACCGCGAGGCGTGGCGCAGATGTCGAGGTAAGGACCCCCGCTGGCCGCAGCTGTCCAGGTCGCTCCGCCGTCAGCGCTCGTGTGCATGTAGCCCGCGGTGTCGAGCCCGATGCCACGTCCCTGGCGATCAAAGCGCACTTCGACCAGGTGCGTGCCGGTGGGCTCCTGGAGCGCGGTCCATGTCCTCCCCTGATCGGCGGTCTTGTACAAGGTGGTGACTCCAACCGCCCATCCGGCGGCCGAGCTGGGAAAGTCGATGCTCCAGATGCCATCAGGAACTGTCAGGGACTCGGCCCAGTGTCGCCCACCGTCACGTGTCAACTCGACAGAGGTTCCCGGCCAGGACTCGGCGGGCCAGCCGGCGGCGAGCCGCTCGTCCGTGAGCGGCGCCGGGCTCTGCCCCTCGATCATGAAGCCCGTTGACCGCCCTGTGAACTGAATGGCCGGGCCCGCCCAGACCTTCGTGGCAAAGGCGTGCCATGGGCTTGGCAGGGGCGGGACTGCGGGCAGGGCCTCCATCTCGGCTTCGGTGATGCCATTGGAACCACGGGAGGTCACCCCGGTTCCCAGCCCTGGCGGCGCGTCCCGGGCGGGATGCGCCTCGATGCTGATCACGCCCACGAGCATCGCCGCCGCTGCGGCGGCAGCCACGATGATCCGGCGCCTGGTCGTCCTAAGGGGCATTGGCGCCTCAGTTCCCGCCTTGAGCGGATGGCAGATCCGTCATCGCGGAATGCAGCTCACGCCACGAAGTACTTGGCCTGGGGGTGGTGGCAGACGATCGCTGTGGTGGACTGCTCGGGATGAAGCTGGAAGCCCTCGGATACCTCAATGCCGATCCCTTTCGCACCCAGAAGATTCACCAGCTTCTCATTGTCCTCCAGGCGGGGGCAGGCTGGGTAACCGAACGAATAGCGCCCGCCGCGGTACTTCTGGCGAAACAGGCCCGCCAGGCTTTCCCCGTCCTCCGCGACGAACCCCCACTCCGTGCGGATGCGGTGGTGCCAGAATTCGGCGAGCGCCTCGGCCATTTCGACCCCTAGGCCGTGCAGCCTGAGATACGCGCCGTAATCGTTGGACGCGAAGAGCTCCGCCGTCCGACGTGAAACTTCGGGCCCCATCGTCACCGCCTGCATGGCGATGTAGTCGACTTCTGGACCGTCTACGGGACGGAAGAAATCGGAGATGCACAGGTAGGGCTCG
>JAKAOC010000372.1 GCA_021823385.1 Actinomycetes bacterium | reverse complement strand
TCGCCCTGGATTACACGCGCGCCCAGAAGCCCGAGAGCGGCTACTCGCGCGTGGCCATGACCGCCGGGGACCACCTCTTCATTTTCGGACTGATACTGATCCTGTTCACCGGGATCCTGCTCCAGGGGCTGCGCATCGATGCGGCCGGATTCCCCTCCTTCGAGCGCTGGACCTGGTTGGGATATCTGGTCGCCTCAGGCTTCGGGGCGCTGGGCCTGCACGGTTCGACGGCAGGAACCGTGCACTTCTGGCTGTGGTGGTTCCACGTCCTGATGGCTCTGGCATTCGTTGCCTACCTGCCGTTCTCCAAGGCGCTCCACATGATCTCCGCGCCCGCCAACCTGGCCTTGCGCGACCCCGGAAACACGCGCCGTCTTCCCTCGCCCCCGCCCGGGCATGCCGGATACCAGGACTTCGCCGACTTCACCTCCAAGGAGCTGGTCGGCTTCGACGCGTGCACCAAGTGCGGCCGCTGCCACTCGGTCTGTCCGGCGCGCACCGGCGGGGCGCCGCTGTCGCCGCGCGACCTCATCCTGGACCTGCGTCAGTACGCGGACCGCAAGCGGGGCATCCCCATGGTGCTCGACTGGGAGGAGCGCCCCGATGGGAGCGGCCCCAAGAATCTCGAGGGACGCCTGGCCGGAGAGGTGATCGATCCCGCCACGCTTTGGTCCTGCACCACCTGCATGGCCTGTGTGGAGATCTGCCCGGTCGGCATCGAGCACGTGCCCACCATCGTCTCGCTGCGCCGGAGCCTGGTGGACGCGGGTGAGATGGATCCGACCCTGCAGGTGGCACTGGAGAACATCGCCACTCAGGGCAACTCCTTCGGAAAGTCCTCGCGCATGCGGGCCCGCTGGACCAAGGGGCTCGAGGTGCCCATCCCGGATGCGCGCAAGGAGGAGGTGGAATACCTCTGGTTCCTGGGCGACTTCGCCTCCTTCGACGAGCGCCTGCAGGAGATCTCCCGCACCCTGGCCCGTGTGCTCACCGCCAACGGGATCAGCTTCGGGATCCTCTATGAGGACGAGCGCAACGCCGGCAACGACGTGCGCCGGGCCGGAGAGGAGGGCCTCTTCGAGATGCTGGTGGAGAAGAACATGGAAGCCTTCTCCAAGGCCAGCTTCCAGAAGATCTTCACCACCGACCCGCACAGCTTCAATACGCTTCGCAACGAGTACCCGGCTTACGGGCTCGACAAGCCGGTGATGCACTATTCGGAGCTGCTCGCCTCGCTCATCTCCGATGGGAGGGTGTCCCTTTCGGGCCTGGGCAGGAAGGTCACCTACCACGACCCCTGCTACCTGGGGCGCTACAACCGCGTCTTCGACGCTCCGCGCTCGGTCATCACCTCGGCGGGCTGCGACCTGGTCGAGATGCCGCGCAACCGCACCAACAGCTTCTGCTGCGGCGCCGGCGGCGGACGCATCTGGATGGATGACTCGGTGCTTGCCGAGCGGCCCGCCCACAACAGGATCCGCGAAGCGGCCGAGCTGGACGTGGGCTACTTCGTGGTGGCCTGCCCCAAGGACTACGCCATGTTCTCGGACGCGGTGAAGTCCACCGGCAACGAGGATCGCATGAAGGTGGTCGACATAGTGGAGCTCTTCGCCGAAGCCAGCGGGGAGCTGGCTCTGGCGGGCGCCGCCTCCGAGGAGGTTACCGAGTCGTGATCGAGGAGGCAACCTGCAGCGCGGATGGATTCACCGGTAACCCCCGGCAGTTGGTCGAGCACTTCGATTCGGCGCACCCGGAGCTGGTGGAGATCGTCTCCGAAGGCGGCCGCTGGTTTTACGAGGTGCGGTGTCCCGCGTGCGGGGAGAGCCATCGGCAGCAGATACGGCGGGGCGCTGGAGCGGATTTCGCCGAGGAGTACCGGGAGGAGATCCGGGCAGTCGGCCTGGACATCCTGCTCGGGCATTACCTGGGAGAGCACGTCCTGGGTGGGGAGGATGGCCCCGCTTAGCCGGGGCTGCCACAGAGGGGCCGGACGGAGCCGGCCAAGGAGGGTTAAGTTGGCGACACTGAACGGGTGCAACATCCCGGAGGAGCTCTACTACGTGGTGGAGAAGCACGTTTGGGCGCGCCCGGACGGAGCTGAGGTGGTTGTGGGCCTTACCGACGTGGCCCAGAACATGGCCAAGACCATCATCTCGGTCACCGCCAAGGGCGCGGGAAAGCCGATCAAGCGCGGCAAGAGCGTGGCGACGGTGGAGAGCGGGAAGTGGGTCGGTCCGGTCCCCTCCCCGGTGGAAGGTCAGGTGGTGGCAATCAACGACGCTTTGGTTGCCAATCCGGGCCTCTTGAACAGCGACCCCTACGGTGCCGGCTGGATCGCCCGCCTGGCTCCGGAGAACTGGGACACGGACGCCGCCGAACTGGTCACCGGGAGCGACGGGGTGGCCCAGTATCAGGCCTTCCTGGACGCCCAGGGAATCACCTGCACGGAGTGAGGACGGATGGAGGTCTGGGCAGGCTGCGCGTTTCCTGATGACGTCGTCTACGACCTCGATAGCGACACCTGGGTGCGCGAGCTCGGAGGCGGCGTGGCGGAGGTGGGCATGATAGATGTCTCCCAGTCGCGCTCGGGGCGCCTGGTCCAGGTCGGGTGGAAGGAGCCCGGACGCAGGGTGGTGCGTGGACGCCCGCTTTGTGTGATAGAAAGCGCCAAGTGGGTGGGGCCGATGCGGTCTCCGCTCACCGGGGTGCTGGTGGCCGACAACCGTTCCGCCTTCGAGGCGGACATAGCGGCCGCCAATCGCGACCCCTACGGCCTGGGCTGGTTCGCCCGGATCGAGATGGAGTCGCCCCAAGAATTGGCCGGGCTGGCGGAGGCAGGGGAGGCCTTCGAGCACTACCGGCGCATTATCGACGAGACCGGCCTGCGCTGCTTCCGCTGCGCGGACTGAAGGCCGGCTCGCACAAGGCTTTGCCGTGAAGTGCGGCAAAGAAAAAAACAGGGGGGAACGACTATGAGCGAAACTCCGGAGGAGACCTCTGGGGCCAAGCGGATGGCCATGATCTGCTGGAGCTCCGATTTGGACCGTGTATGGCCGGTATTGATACTGGCCACCACCGCAGCTGCCTCCGGGCTCGAGGTGGACGTCTTCTTCACCTTCTGGGGGCTGAGGGTGCTTCAGCGCAACGAGGTGCGCATGACCGGCGAGAACATGATGCAGAAGATGGAGTCGATCGTCGACCGCGGCGGCACCGACCACCTGAAGCTCGGCAAGATCCACTTCGGGGGGGCCGGGACCAAGATGATCAAGATGCTGGCCAAGGAGTACAAGGTGGCATCGCCGACCGAACTGCTGGAGATGGGCATGGACCTGGGCGTGCGGCTTCACCCGTGCCAGATGACCATGGACCTCTACGGCCTTTCCAAGGACGACTTCATCGACGGCATCCAGACCCCGATCGGGGCCGCTTCGTTCATCGACATGGCCGCGGACGCGGACATCTCGATGTTCATCTGAGTTGGAGCGCGCCCTGGCTCAAACGGTTGTGTGGCTACTTGCCGAGGACCGGGCGGCCGAGCGCGCGGCAGCTCGTGTCTGCAACGAGAGCGGTGCCGGGCTTTACCGGACACCGCCACCGTC
>JAKAOC010000371.1 GCA_021823385.1 Actinomycetes bacterium | reverse complement strand
TGACGCGTCACCGCTTTTCGTCGGCCTGAGACTCCCGTCGGAGCGAAGCGACGCGCGGAAGCTCGCTTCCTACCTGGTTTCATTGCGTGAGAGCGCCACCAATTTGGCGGAGGCGTTGGATGGACAAGGGTGGGAGAGCGTCGCTTTCGCAACGCGCCGCCTCTATGGCGAGCTGGTCCGAGACCTTCCGCTGCTCTACGGCGAGGATGGCCACCAGGACCGTTCGTCGCCGCTGGTGAATTCCCTTCGCGCTCTCCGCATTCTTGACGGACTCGACGAGGCGCCAGGAGAGGCGGCGCTCTTCATGGCGCTGGACTTGATGTCCGAGCGGTCCGGCGAGTGGCGTCCGGATCCCGCCGGCGTCAGAATTGCCGCGATCGACGCGTACCTGCCCGCCGCGAGCGATCTGGTGGTGATGGTCGGCCTCGACGCGCAGGGGTATCCTCGCCGTCCGGCTCGCGGCCTACTCTCGGAAAGTGCTCGGCGCATGTCGGGCCTGCTCTCGCTCTCCGATCGGGCTGCATTTTCGGAGTGGACTTTCCATGCCCAGCTCCGGCTGGCCCGGCGCGTGATAATGTGCCGGCCGCGATCTGCGAGCCGGCGGGCCGAGGCCCTCTTTCCCTCGCCGGTTATCCAGCTTGCCAGGAGCCTTTGCGGGCGCTCGGGGACGGCAACCGGAACCAGGTCCGTCGCATCGCGAAGCTCGTTCCTGGCGGAGACGGCGGGCGCATCGGGCTCTCTCGATGATCTAAACCGGGCCCTGATGCTCGCCGGAGCGGACCCTTATCCAGCGAAGCTGGAAGACGGGCGTCATCTCGTGGCCCTGCCGAGGCTCGGTCACGCTTCGACGCTGGAGCAGACGCGCACGTCGATGCGCATCCGACTTCCCTCGGGTGAACTGCGCCGCGTTTCCACCACGTCCGTTGAGGACTGGCTGAAGTGCCCCTTCACCTATTTCGGCCGTCGCGTGCTCCACGTGGAGGAGCTGACCGAACCCGAGGACAAGGACTCGCTCGACGCGCTTGAGCGTGGCACCCTCATGCACGGGGTGCTTGAAACCATCGTCCGCGAGCAGGGAAATGCCTCACTTACAAACCTTGCTGCCTGCATAACCGGGGCCGCCGAATTGGCTGAGCGGGAGCTCGAGCCACTTCACCGGCGCGCGCTGAACTCGTCTGCCACCAGGAGATTTTGGCTCGAACGGGACCTGAAAATGATCAAGCGGGAGGTGGCGCAATTCGTCCGCATGGACGCCAAATTTGTCGAACCGGGAGGAGCGAGCCTGGCTTTGGAGCGCAAGCTGGAGCGAACCTTTTCCACCTCCGGACTGCTGGGAGGAGAGGCAAAGGTCCGGCTGGTGGGCAAGATAGACCGGATCGATCGCACCCACGAGGGGCTTGCCGTCATCGACTACAAGACCGGTTCGGCTAGCCCCTACAAGGCCGGAAAGGCGCTGGAGCGTCACAAGGTGCAGCTCGCTCTTTATGCACATTTGATGAGGGAGATGTCGGAAGAGGAGTTGGGCGGTGACGCTAGTGCGGTCACCGGGTACTACTGGTTCATCTCGGAACGCAAGGAGTACTTGATCTTGCGGGTTTCACCTGCGGATTTGGAGGAACTCACCGACGTGGCCGCGACTGCGGTAGCAGGCATGGAGGCCGGGCTGTTCCCGCCGGGAGCCCATGGCCTTGCTTTCATGCGCTCGTGCCTTTACTGTGACCCGCTGGCTGGAACGAATCCGTGGCGGCGTCGGCAGTTTGGCGAGTCGCTGGGCACCGATGACCCGGGCACCGATGACGGCGTCCCCCTCGAGAGGGAATTCTGGCTGCGCGTCGCGGCTCTCGCGGAGGGAGGCGGCGATGCAGGTTCCTGAGGATCACGAATACCGCTTCAGGATCGCAAATGATGTCGCCAGCACTCTCTTCGTAATGGCCGGCGCAGGTACGGGCAAGACGACCGCCCTGGTGGCCAGAATTGCGTCCCTTGTCGAAGCGGGGGTGCCAATGGAGTCCATCGCAGCGATTACCTTCACCCGCCGTGCGGCCAACGAACTGGGCGTCCGTATCCGCAACGAGCTGGAGCGCAGGTCCCGCCATTCAACCGATGAGGCATCCGCCCTTTGCACGGCAGCCATTGCGCAACTTCCGGGCGCAAGCATCGGCACCATTCACGGCTTCGCCCAGACTCTCCTGGAGGGCTGGGGAGGGATCATAGGCCTGCCGATGGTCTTCAGAGTGCTGGACACGGTTGCCTCCGAGGTACGTCTTCAACGATCGTGGTCGGCCTTTGTGGAATCTGAAATGGCGTCCGAGGAGGTGCGGAGGCTTTTCGGGTGGCTGGCGGACCTGAACGGGGACCCGAAGGTGCTCAACGCGTTGGTTCGGGCCATCGACGGCGCCGCAGGCACGCGAGCAGGCTCCCTCGCCTTCCCGGATCAGGGACTGCCTGCCGAGGGGGAGGTGCTCGCCCAAGCCATCGCATTGGCGGACCGGATCGCGCCGCTTCCCTCGGCGGAGGGCTACCAAGAGCTCCTGGCCTCGGGTGATCCACTTGCGGGCCGCTTGAAGGAACTGGACGAGATGTCGGGCGTGCTCAGGCAGCTGGCCGAGAGAGGGGAGGTCGGCGGGACGCTCGCTCAGCTGGCTGAGGCGAGCGGCAAGATGAAGGTTTCAAGACTTAGCAGGCGCGACGATTGGCTGAGGGCCGGCTGCGACATAAAGCTTGTCCGCGACGATGTCGAGTTGGCACGCCAAGACATCGAGCTGCTTTTCAAGCGGCTCCACCATTCTGTCGCCGCCTCGGCTGCCCGGTTCGCCGCCGACTTTGTAACCGCTGCTCGCACGCAGCGTATTGCCGCCGGGGAGTTGAACTTCGACGACCTGCTTTGGGGGGCCGTCGAGCTGCTCGAGACTGCTGGGGCCTCAGCGCTGGAGGAGATCCGTGGCCGCTTCCGCGTGGTGCTTGTCGATGAATTCCAGGACACTGATCCTCAGCAGGTGAGGCTTGTCCGGGCCCTCACCGGAGTGGGCACTCAGCCCGATTCCCTCGACGGAGGCGTGGCTCCGCTCTTTTTCGTGGGCGATCCGCGCCAGTCGATCTACCGCTTCCGCGGCGCGGATGTGAACACGTACTTGGAAGTTGCCGAGGCGATGCCCCAGGAAAAGCGCGTACCCCTCGTCGTGAACTTCCGCTCGCGCCGCGAGATCACCTCTTGGGTCAACGCGACTTTCGGCGGCCTGCTGGGGAGAGAAAAGGCCATCGGCTCGACCGCCCTGGTGGCCCATAGGGAACCGGATCTGGATGGTCCGTCCGTCAGACTGGTCCTGCCGTCAGCGCCGATAGCACTAGACACTTCCGAGAAGCGCATGCGTGCCGAGGCGGCGCTTTCGGCGCTGTCGATCGAGGAAGTCGTTACCGGCAGCTACCAGGTCGAGGACGGCGATGGAGTCCGGCCGGCGCGATATGGAGACATTGCCGTACTCATGCCCAAGCGGACCGGGCTGGGCTTTCTGCTTACGGAGCTGCAGCAAAGGGGTATCCCGTATACCGACTCGAACACCACGCTGCTTTACGCGGAGCCGCTGGTTAGGGATCTCCTGGCCGTTCT
>JAKAOC010000003.1 GCA_021823385.1 Actinomycetes bacterium | reverse complement strand
CGAGGGGAGGATCGACGTCCTGCTGGTATCACCGGAGCGCCTCGCCAATCCGGGCTTCGGCACCAGAGTGATGGAGGCATTGGCCGGGCGGATAGGCCTGCTCGTCATCGACGAGGCGCACGCGGTCTCGGACTGGGGGCACGACTTCCGCCCCGACTACCGCCGGGTTGCGGCGGTCCTCGAGCGGCTCAACCCCTCCACTCCGGTTCTGGCCACCACCGCCACGGCCAACCGCAGAGTGACGGATGACGTGGCCGGCCAGCTCGGCAGCGAGGCCCTGGTGCTGCGCGGCTCGCTCGCGCGCACCAGCTTGGAGCTTTCGGTGGTCGGCTCGCTCGCGCCCATCGAGCGCTTTGCCTGGGTGGTCGAGAACCTGCCCATGCTCCCTGGCTCCGGCATCGTATATACGCTCACCGTCTCGGATGCGCAGCGCCTTACCGCCGCGGTGCGGGAGGTGCACGGCGAGGTGCCGGCGGTCTCCGCCTACACCGGGCAGATGGACAGCGCCGAGCGCGAGGCTTTGGAGGAGGCGCTGAAGTCCAACCGGGTCAAGGCACTGATCGCGACAAGTGCGCTCGGAATGGGATTCGACAAGCCCGACCTCGGCTTCGTCGTGCACGTCGGCTCACCTCCGTCCCCGGTCTCCTACTACCAGCAAATCGGCCGGGCGGGGCGCGGCATCGACCGGGCGCTGGTGGCGCTCCTCCCCTCGGAGTCAGACGAGAGGGTCTGGCATTACTTCGCCACGGCGACCATTCCCGATCCCGCTCAGGTGGAGCGCCTGCTGGCGGGCCTGGCCGCCTACGAGGGGAGCGCCGCAACGGTTCCCGGCCTCGAGGCGGAGACCGGACTGCGGCGTGGCCGCATCGAGATGATGCTTCGCCAACTCGCCGTGGACGGTGCGGTCGAGAGGCGCGAGAGCGGCTGGGCCGCCACCGGGCAGCCGTGGATCTTCGACAAAGAGCGATACGAGGGAATCCTCGCCACCAGACGGCGCGAGGCGGCGATAATGCGCGCCTACGTAGCCGGGGAGGCCTGTCTGATGCAGCTCTTGCAGTCCGCGCTCGACGATCCGAGCGCCGCCCCTTGCGGGCGCTGCTCGGTCTGCACCGGCAGGTTGCCCGAGCCGCTGACCGGGAGACCCTCTGACGAGGTTGTGCAGCGTGTGAAGAGCCTCCTGCGAGGCGAGACCGTGGCGCTCGAGCCACGCAAGATGTGGCCTGGAGGCGCCTACGGCACCAGGGGCAGGATCGCTCCCGGGGAGATGGCGGAGGAGGGGAGGGTGATCGCCTTCGCGGACGCGCCCGAATGGCGTGAGCTGGTTGAGGAGGCCTTCCAAGAGGATGCGCCCCCTTCCGCGGAGCTGCGGGCGGCTGGCGTGGCGACGCTCTCTCGCTGGAAGCGGGACTGGCAAAGCCGGCCCGAGGTCGTGATCGATCTGCCCGCTGCGGGATACCGCCGGCTGGTGGCGGGCTTGGCCGACCACCTCGCCGAAGCCGGCCACCTGGATCGGGCCGCGCTCGCCATGAGTCCCGGGCCGCACGAAGTCGCCGAGATGGGCTCGGCCGAGGAGGCCGCCTACTGGCGCCAGGTACTCGAGACCGACGCCCGCTGCAAGGAGGCGGTGCGCGGACGGTGCGTGCTGCTCGTGGTGGACGCGACCTCGTCGCAGTGGCCCATCACGGTTGCCGCGGCCAAGCTTCGTGGGGCGGGAGCGAAGATGGTGCTGCCACTCCTGGTGCACCGCCGGCCCTGAGCGGGCGTGGTGCAGCACGCCCGCACTGTGCGGGTCCGCCTCCCATACCTCGGGCGGTCCGGGGCTAAGCTCGGGGGATGCCCGATCAACCTCCCGGAGATGAGCACCCCGAGACGCTGCCGGAGAGACAATTCGGCTGGAGCAACGTCTTCGTCCCGCCCGAGGAGGATCCGCGCGACTACGGCCCGGTTTCGGGCGAGCGGGATACGCTGCTCTCCTATCTGCGCGCCTACCGCCATACCTTGGAGCTGAAGTGCCAGGGTCTGGAGGCGGCCGCAATGGCGGCACGGTCGGTACCACCTTCGGACCTCTCACTGCTGGGGCTGGTCCGCCACATGGCCGAAGTGGAGAGCCACTGGTTCCGCCGGGTCATGGCCGGAGAGTATGTGCCATGGATCTATCGCACCGCCGAGGACAGGGATGCGGCGTTCACCGGCGCCGCGGCCGATGCCCGGGTGGTCGAGGATGCCTGGGCGACCTGGCGGGCCGAGGTGGAATTCGCCGAGGATTTCGTGGAACGAAATCATGACCTGGGACTGATCGGCGTCTTCGAGCATCGGGGCAAGCGCGAGGAGCTGGCGCTGCGCGAGGTGCTCCTGCACATGATCGAGGAGTACGCGCGACATTGCGGGCACGCCGATCTTCTGCGCGAGCGCATCGACGGGCGGATCGGCCAGTAGGGGCGTCGCGCCGCCGGCTCCCTTGTGGCGCGTGCAACCGATCTTGGCTTCTCTCCGCCTTCGTGGAAATGGACGCGGGTGCACGCGTCAACAACCCGGCGGTTTGGGCCGTGGCCGTACCCTTGGCGAGGCGGCGGCATAGAGTGAACTCCGTTTGGTGCGCCGAGCCACTCCGGTCCGTTGGCACACGCCGAAGGAGGCCCGCTGCCTGTTACCTGCGCGCCTGCACGGCGGCTCCCAGGTTGAAGCCAACCTCGAGGGCCTTGTTGTTTAGCTCGGCGAACTCGGGCTTGACCCGGCCGGCGACTGCGGCAGCCAGGCTGGCGCGCGTGACCACCTCGGAGATCGCCACCAGAGCACCCAGGCCGATGATGTTGGTGGTCAGCTCGTTGCCCAGCTCCAGGGCGGTCGCGCGGAAAGGCAGGTAGACGGTGCTCTCGGCCTCGCCCATCTCCTCGCTCATCGCGGAGTCCGCGATGAGCAGGCCACCAGAGGCAAGGCTCTGCGCGTAGCGGAGATAGGCCGCCCTTGACAGGCACAGAATCAGGTCGGCTTTCTCCACCTCGGGATAGGCGATCTCACGGGTGGAGATGATCAGGTCCGCCTTGGTTGCGCCCAGGCGCGCCTCGGGGCCGTATTCCTGGGTCTCGGAGACGAGCAGGCCGTCGCGCATGGCCGCTTCGGCCAGGATCGCGCCTCCGAGCATGATCCCCTGGCCGCCTCGTCCGGTTAGCCGGATGCGCACCGGGTCGCGGTCAACTAGCCGCATAGCTGCCTCCTTGAGCCGCGCACATCTCGCGATAGACCTCGGTGTACTCCGGGTCGTCCTCGTTGCGGAAGACCCCGGTTCGCAGCGGTCCGACCATCTCCTCCCTGGAGAGCAGCGTCACCGGCTCGTCGGCGGTGTGCTCGCGTTCCCAGATGAGCATGTCGGACGGATCGCCGATGCGGTTCAGCCGCCCGTAGTAGGTGGGGCACTGGGTGAGCACCTCCACCAGCGAGAAGCCCTTGTGCCGTAGTGCCTCCTCGATGCGCAGGGGGATCTCCTGCATGTCGAAGGTGGTGGTGCGCGCCACGTAGCTCGCCCCGGCGGCCAGTGCCAGCTCGATGGTGTCGAAGGTGCGCTCGACCGCCCCGTGCAGCGAGGTGGTGGTGCGCGAGCCGACCGGCGTGGTTGGCGCCTCCTGGCCCCCGGTCATGCCGTAGATGCCGTTGTTGTAGACGATGGCGGTCAGGTCGATGTTACGCCGTGCCGCATGGATGAAGTGGTTCCCGCCAATGGCGAGAGCGTCGCCGTCTCCCATGGTCACCACCACCGTGAGTTCGGGGTTGGCCATCTTCAGGCCGGTGGCGTAGGCCAGGGCCCGTCCATGGGTGGTGTGCATAGCATTGGTGCGCACGTAGAAAGGAGTGCGTCCAGAGCAGCCGATGCCTCCCACCACCACGACCTTTTCGGGATCGAGGCCTATGCGGGAGAAGGCGGTGCCGATTCCCTCCACGATGTTGCCGTTGCCGCACCCTGGGCACCAGACGGTGGGGAGCACCTCGGTGCGCAGGTAACGGTCGATGTCGAGGCCGAGCTTAGGCATCTTGCCCTCCTTGGACCGAGATGGTGAACTCGGCGATGTCCTCCGGGGTTAGCAGCGTCCCGTCGGCGCGGTTGAGTTGATGGACCTTGGCCGCGCCTTCCACTGCTGCGCGCACGGGCATGACCATCTGGCCCAGGTTCAGCTCCGGGACGATGATCGTCCTGGCCTTGGCGGCCACCTCGCGCAGCCGGTGCTCGGGGAAGGGCCATAGGATGCGCAGATCGAGCAGCCCTGCCGCCACCCCTTTCTCGCGTAGCTGGTCCACGGCTTGGCGAGCGGCGCGGGCGGTGATTCCGTAGGCGACGATCGCCACCTCCGCGTCGTCCAGGCGGTAGTCGCTGGTCCAGTCGGCCCGGATCTCCGGGTCCTGCTCCAGCTTGGTGATGGAGTTGATGATCATCGCCTCGGTCTGCACTCCGCGCCTGGTCTCGGCCAGGCCGTCGCCCCCGTGGGAGAGCCCGGTAACGACGGTTATGGGACCGTATCCGAAGGGCACGAAGGGAGCCTCACCGAAGCGGGGGTCACCCTCCTTGAGCTTGGGGAAGCTCCGCTCGGGCGGAGGAGGGGGCGGTGGAAGCTCGACCGGCTCGCGCATATGGGAGATGACCGCATCGAAGAGGAGCACCACCGGCATGCGGTGGCGCTTTGCGAGCTTGAACGCCAGGACGGTGGCGTCGTAGCAGCCCCGCACGGAGGAGGCCGTGATGACCAGCGCCGGCCGGTCGCCGTGGGTTCCGAATCGCGCTTGCATGGCGTCCCCTTGGGAGGGGAGAGTGGGCAGCCCGGTGGAGGGACCGCCTCGCTGGGAGTCGACTATGACGCAGGGGGTTTGGGTTATCGAGGCGTAGCCGAGGTTCTCCTGCATCAGGGAGAAGCCCGGGCCGGAGGTGGCGGTCATCGCCGTGGCCCCACCCCAGGCTGCCCCGATGATCGCGGCCATGGCGGAGAGCTCGTCCTCCATCTGCAGGAAGACGCCGCCCCGCTTGGGCAGCAACCGGGCCATTTCCTCCAGGATCTCCGTGGCCGGGGTGATGGGGTAGCCGGCGTAGAAGTCGCAGCCGGCGGCTATGGCCCCGAAGGCCACAGCCTCGTTGCCCATGACCAGCCGCCTGGTGTCCTTGCCGTTGGTGGACGTCTCAGTTACCGTCGCCATCTCGCACCTCCTTATTGTGGGTGCCGGCGTCCAGCACGAAGACGAAATCCGGGCAGCGGCCGGCGCAGGCCCCGCAGAAGATGCAGGCGTCTATGTCGGTTACGTAAATCAGGTCGTCGGTGTCGAGCTTCAAGATCTTGCTTGGGCATGAGTCGATGCAGAGCAGACACCCCTTGCAATACGCCCGGCGCACCGTGAGGCTCGCATCCACCTGCTCGTAACGGATCACGTCCCCCGGCGCCAGCCGCGCCGGAGCCGGCTCGCCGGCTTTGACAACCAGCGTGCTCATTGACGGCTCCTCTCGACGATGTATTCGTTGGCGCCCTCGGCGGCGATCTTGCCCAGGCGCACGGCCTCGACCACGGTGGCGCCGCCATTGGCCGCGTCTCCGGCGCCGAAGAAGGCGCTCATCCCGATCCGGCCGGTGTAGGGGTCGATCAGCAGGCGCCCGCCCTCGAAGCGCGCGCCCTCGACTCCCGCCAGGAGGCCGGAGCGCGGGCGCTGCCCGATGGCCTCGACCACGGTGCCGCATTCGATCACCAGCTCGTCGCCGGCGATCGGGACCGGGCGGCGCCTGCCGCTCTCGTCGGGCTCGGATAGCTCCATGCGTCGGCAGACCACCCGCTCCAGGTGGCCCTGGCCCTCGTAGCGGATCGGATTGGTCAGCCAGGCGAACTCGACGCCCTCCTCGACGGCTTCGTCGTACTCGACCCAGAACGCGGGCATCTCTTCCCGTGTGCGCCGGTAGACCACCGTGACTTTGGAGGCTCCCAGCCGGACCGCCTCGCGGGCGACGTCCATTGCCGTGTTACCGCCTCCGACGACGACCACATGGTCGCTGACCTCGGGAAAGTTGCCGCTCTTGATGGCGGCTATGAAGGGCAGGGAGTTCCAGACGCCGGGAAGCCCGCTGCCGGGGGTCCCGGTCGTTGCGTCCTCGCCCATTCCGATGGCCAGAACCACCGCGTCGTAGCCGTCCCCGAGCGCCGCAACTTGGTCCGGGCTCAGCTCGGCTCCCATGTGGAAGCTCACGCCCAGCTCGAGCAAGCGGGATGTTTCTGTGGGCAGTGGGTCGAAGACCTGCCGGTAAGGGGCGATGGCCGCCCGGACCAGCCCGCCCGTGTTGGAGAATGCGTCGAAGACCTCCACCCTGTGTCCGAGTTCGGCCAGGCGGCTGGCGGCCGCCAGTCCGGCCGGGCCGGCCCCGACTACAGCCACCTTCGCGCCCGTCTCGGGCGCCTTGTCCGGCACGAGCAGGTCTCCGACCTTCTCGGCCTGGTCCATCGAGTAGCGCTGCAGGCGGGCGATGTCCACCGGCCGCTGGCCCTGCAGGTTCAGCACGCAGGCGCCCTCGCACAGCTCCTCGGTGGGGCAGACCCTCGCGCAGCTTCCGCCCAGCGGATTGCTGGAGGCGATGATCCCCGCGGACTTGACCGGGTCCCCGTCGATTATGGCTCCGATGAATCCCGCCACGTCCACGTCGGCGGGGCATGCCACGGTGCAGGGAGCCGGGTTGTGCGGCCCGCCGCAGAGCAGGCAGCGATAAGCCTCTATGAAGGCGTCCTCGTGGGACAGCGGTGGCTTCAGCTCGGTGGTCATCGCTTCCCAGGTATCGGGAAGGTGTGCGGCGTCGTAGAGATTCGGTCTCTCAGCCGCCTTGCGCAGCCCCCGCATTATCGGCTCGGCTCGCATCGCGATTCCTCCTTGGCACCCGACATGGGCGCCCTGAGCAATCTTCATCCCAAGCCTTTACAAGTGTCAATTCCGCGCCGGGTTCATGCGACTTTCGCTCCGGAACTTGGGTCCTTGTGCCCTGAACGGGGCGGTATGTGCCGGAGCCCTGGGCGGGTAGCTCATTCGGGGGCGCGGACGAAGGCCTGTGTCTCGAAGAGCTCGTGGTAAGTGCCGCCTTCGGCGATCAGCTCGGCGTGGGTGCCCCGTTCCACGATCCTGCCGTCTTTGACCACCAGGATCTGATCCGCGGCCAGGATGGTGGAGAGGCGATGCGCGATGACGATGGAGGTGCGCTCCGCCAGAAGCTGGTGCAGCGCCTCTTGGACTGCCGCTTCGTTCTCCGCGTCCAGGTGCGAGGTGGCCTCGTCCAGGATCACCACCCGTGGCCGCTTCAGGAAGACCCTGGCGATGGCGATACGCTGGCGCTCGCCTCCGGAGAGGCGGTAGCCGCGCTCGCCGACGACGGTCTCGAAGCCGTCCGGCAGCGCCAGGACCGTGTCCAGGATCTGGGCGGCGCGGGCCGCCTCCACGATCTCCTCCATGGTCGCCTCGGGCCTGGCGTAGCGCAGGTTGGCGACGATCGAGTCGTGGAAGAGATGTGGATCCTGGGAGACCACCCCGATATGGGAGGCGAGCTCGGCCAGGCGAAGGTCGCGGATGTCGACGCCGTCGAGCAGCACCTGGCCCTGGTCCGGGTCGTAAAGGCGCGAGATGAGGGAAGCGATCGTGCTCTTGCCCGCTCCCGACGGCCCGACCAGAGCCGTCATGGTGCCCGCGGTGACCTGGAAGTTAACGTCGTGCAGTACCTGGGGCCGCTCGGCTGACTCCACCAGCTCCGAGACGGCGAAGGGCGTGTCGACGGCCGGATAGGCGAAGTCGACGTGGCGAAACTCGATCTCGCCGCGCGGGGACTCGAGACTTACGGGCTCGGCGGGGTCCACCACGCTGGGCTTGACCTCCAGCACCTCGGTGACACGGTCGAAGGAGACCAGCGCCTGGCTCAGGTTCACCCGCGAGGAGGCCAGGTCGGTGATGGGGCTGTACAGGCGGGTGGCGTACTGGGCGAGAGCCACCAGGGTCCCGACGCTCATCGCCCCCTGGATGGCCAGCCGGCCGCCGATCAGGTAGACCGCCACGGCACCCAGTCCTCCGATCAATCCCAGAAGGCTGAAGTAGAGCCTGCCGCCCAGGGCGAGGGCGATGCCGGCGTCGCGTACCTTGGCCGCCTGTTTGCGGTAGTTGCGCTCCTCGGCGCTCGCGTTGCCGAAGAGCTTGACGAGCGTGGCGCCCGAGACGTTGAAGCGCTCGGTTGCATAGGTGGACATGGAGGCGTTGGCCACCATCTGAGCTCTCGCCAAGGGGGCGATCCGCTTGCCCAGGGTCCGGTCGATGACGATCAGGAAGGGGATGATGACCAGTGCCAGCAAGGTCACGGGCAAGGAGAGCTTCACCATCACGGCCAGCGTCAGCACCAGGGTGAGAACATCGGAGACTGCGCTTGAGGCGGTGGAGACCGACTGCTGGGCGCCGAGCACGTCGGAGTTGAGCCGGGAAAGGATGGCCCCGGTCTGGCTCTTGGTATAGAAGGCGATGGGAAGGCGCTGCAGGTGGGCGAAGAGCTCCGAACGGAGGTCGAAGATGAGGCCTTCCCCTATGCGCGATCCGATCCAGCGCGAGAGGACGCCCAGGCCGGTGGTGGCCAGGTTGAGCACCACCGCCAGGACCACCAGCTCGTACAGAAAGCCGAAGGAGTGCTTGGGGATGGCGGTATCCAGGATGGCCCTCAGCACCAGCGGCGGGGCGAGGCCGACCACCGCGGTGAGAGCGATGATGGCGATGTAGACCGCCAGCGCCGAGCGGTACTTGGACGCGAACGACCATGCGCGCCGAAGCGATTCTTGGCTGATGCCCGCCTTGGATAGGTCCGCTCCGTTGGCTGCGGCCATGCGCGCGTATCTCATCTGTTGCACTTCAACCGTCCTGCTGGCTTTTCAATATCCAACACCCGGGCCGGTTATTCATGCCAGGTCGGCCCGGCAAGGTCATTGGCCGCCGCAATGGCGCAGGCCGGTTGCCCCGGTGTTTTGGGATCAGCGCACCGATGCCTTTCCGGCGCCTCGGAGGCGGTCGATCTGGTTCATGCCGACGCCGTCGATGTTTCGACTGCCAATCTATGAGGAACGAAATGGCGGTCATACCTGGCGCAGGGCCGTCCCCCCGAGTTCCACCGGCCTCCGTGAGAGGTTTCCGGCACGGAGCACAGGAGCGTGCGGGATGACGCCGGTCCCGATGGATGCATACAAGGGCAAAGGCCCTCTTCCCGAACCGGCCCGCGAGCCGGCGCGTTCCTACGCCCCCAAGGCGCAGGAGAAATCGCTCGCCAGGATCGCGGGCCCGTGTTTGCACAAATCGGCAACCGCGTTAGGACGGCCTCACGATGAGCGACCGGCCTCTACGAATCCAGGGGGGCCGTGGGCTGACGTCCGGGCGCAGCCAAGGACGCGCCACAGCCCTTCCACCTCCACCTAGCAGCACCCTGCGCGGGTCCCACGGCAGCCGTGGTGCGCTTTCCCAAAAAGCGGCGTGGCGAAGCTGCGTGTCAAGCGCGTCGCGGCCGCCGCCATGCCCGGCATGATGCGCCGCAGGGCATTGCCGCACGGCTGGGCAGAGCCCATTGCCGATGACGTCGCGGTCCAGGCCAGGCCCGTTCGCCAACGCTGCCCGGGTTGTAGGGTCTGACAAAAGCAATGGCGCTTTTGTTAGGTGCGCCTAAGCGGGTGCCTTGGCACGACCGGCGCCGTGCGCTGTGTGGGAAGCCGCGGGTGGCCAGACTTGAAGAGGCATTTTTTCTTTCGGCTGAGACGCCCTGGACTCAGGGCGCGTACTAAAAAAGGTGGCGGTAAATGCCCGCCGGCGAAACGGAAGGTTCTCTCGTCATGTCTGCAGCGTGGTCACAGGCCGCCGAATCCGAGTTCCCCAACCTTCCGCCCGGCGACGCGCAGTTCCTCGAGGCGCTGCGTGCCTCCTTCGACTCGTCCTTCCAGCGCCTCTTCGGCTCCGAGCGCATCGGTGCCTACATGCGCACCACGCTTCAGCTGGCGCGCAAACTGGGGAAGAGCTGGTACGCCTTCGACATCAGCTTCGGCGCCAGGCCGAAAGACGGTGAGGCGCCCGTGCTTCTCACGGTGGACATCGCCTCCGTCGACCAGGCCTTTCTGGTCGACTCCTTCGTCGCGCTCCTGCGCAGGTTCGGACTCGAGCCCGAAGCCTCGCTTCACCCCCTCGTCACCGTGGCCCGCGACGCGCAAGGGGAAATCGTGGCCGCCCAGCGCACCGGAAGCAAGGCTGCCGAGGGCCGGCTCGAGTCATACGTCCACTTCGATGTCGAGGCCCGTCACGCCGATGTGGATCTCGCCCGCCTAAATGACGAGCTCAAGCGGGTATTCACCTCCTTGGCCGCCATCCAGGCCGACATGGATGGCCTCGCGCGCCTCTCCGCTCAGCCCGGCCATGGCCAGCGGAGCCTGCCCGGGGGCATGTTCCTGACCCTGGGAGCAGGTCTGGCGGCCGGCGGCGGCCGCATGGGCATCCTCTCGCCCATGGACGAGGACGAGGCAGAGCTTCTGCGATCGGCCGCCGCCTCGGCCAACGGCCTCGTGCTTGCCCCCGTCTTTTCCCCCGTCGTCTCCAACGAGACCATCGTGGTGGCCACGTCCGCCGAGGGTGGCAGCTTCGTGGCGGGCCTTCCCAGCCGGAACGGCGAAGCCGACGAGGACTCGGACCTGCTCCATTCGCTCGGCGCGAGTCTCTCCATCCCGCCCGAGAGCTACAGCTATCGCGAGCTGGACGAAGTGCTCCACATGGTGCCGGCAATCGAGCTTGCGCTCGTGCCCCAGGATCACCTTTACGAGGGGATTTCCGCCCTGCTGCTTGCTCGGGAGACCAACCAGATCGCCGTCTACGCCTCGGCCATGAACTCCCCCCAGGCCGTGCGCGTCTACGCCTACATCCCCACTATCCGCTACCACACCGGCATGGATCGCCGCATCCGTGCGGCGCTGGCCGCGCGCTGCGAAGGATGCATGGTGCAGGCGCGCGAGGCCCACATAGACGCCAAGTCCGCGCGCGTGGACGTCGACATCGCCCTTCCCGGGGGGCGTCTGAACGAGAGCGACCTGTTGGCGCTGGTCGACGAGATCGCAGAGCGCGAGGCCCGTACCTGGATTGACCGGCTGGAGGCCGAGCTTGCCGGCAGGGTGGGCGAAGAGGCGGCCGACCACCTTTGCCCCCGCTACGAGTTCTCCTTCGATTCGGCATTCCAGAACGACTACAGCGCCGAGGTCGGCGCGGACGACGTGCAGAGGATCGAGTCTGCGCTTGCCGGGGAGGGGATCTGGGTGGGCTTCACCACCGAGAAGGGGCGCCTCCCCATCTCCTCCATCGAGCCCGGCTCCGGACCGATCCGCCTAAGGATCATCCACACCGGCCAGAAGCAGAAGCTCTCCGCCCTGCTGCCGTTGGTCGAGACCTTTGGCCTCTCGGTTCTCGAGGAGGTGCCCTACCAGCTCGCCTCGCCCGAGGACGGCAGCCCGATCTGGCTATATGACCTTGGCGTCGAGCTCGGCGCCGCGGTCGAGGCGGTTAGCGAGGATTACCTCTCCCGCTTTGCCTCGACCTTCTCCGAAGTCTTCCTCGGTGAGCTGGACGCGGATCTGGTCAACTCCTTGGTTCTCACCGCGGGGCTCGACACCTTCGGAGTGCTGCTGCTGCGCACGCTCGCCAACTACCAGCGCTTCACCGTCGGCGGCTTCTCGCCCGGGGTGGCCCTCGACACCCTTGCCGCCTATCCGGAAGTGGCCAGGGCCCTGGTGGACCTCTTCTCGGTTCGTTTTGCCGGCCAGGTAGCCACTGAGCAGGAGTCAGAGGCGGCCATTTCCCACGCCTATGCCCTTATCGACCAAGTGCAGACCCTCGAGCACGACCAGTTCTTCAGGCTGCTGGTGCGGGTGATCCTGGCCGTGCTGCGCACCAACCTCTACGTGCGCCCCTCTGTGGTCGACCCGGTGGTTCTCAAGCTCGACTCTTCCGAGGTGCCCGGCCTGCCCGACCCGGTGCCCGCCGTCGAGGCCTACGTCTTTGCCCCCATAGTCGAGGGCATCCATCTGCGCTCCGCCCTGGTGGCGCGGGGCGGAATCCGCTACTCGGACCGCAAGGACGACTACCGTACCGAGATCCTGGGGCTGATGAAGGCTCAGGCGGTCAAGAACGCGGTCATCGTCCCCCACGGCGCCAAGGGCGGCTTCGTCCTGCGCACCCAGGCCAACGACGAAGCCACCGTCAAGCGCTGCTATGACGCCTTCATCTCCTCCCTGCTCTCCATCACCGACAACATCGTCAAGGGTCAGGTGGTCCATCCCGCCATCGGCCCGATCTACGACGACGAGGATCCGTATCTGGTGGTGGCGGCCGACAAGGGGACGGCGACCTTCTCCGACCGGGCGAACGCCATCGCCTTGGCACACGACTTCTGGCTGGGCGACGCCTTCGCCTCCGGTGGATCGGCCGGCTACGACCACAAGGAGATGGGCATCACCGCCAAGGGTGCATGGATCTCGGTGCGCCACCACTTCGCGACACTTGGCATCGACCCCGAGACCGACCCCATCGTCGTGGTGGGGATAGGCGACATGAGCGGCGACGTCTTCGGCAACGGGATGCTCCTCTCCAAGTCGATGCGCCTGGTCGCCGGCTTCGACCACCGCAACATATTCCTGGATCCGAATCCCGACCCGGCGGCTTCCTGGGCCGAGCGCAAGCGGCTTTTCGACCTTCCGCGCTCCTCCTGGGAAGACTACGACGCCTCCCTCATCTCGGCCGGAGGCGGCGTCTACAAGCGCTCGGTCAAGGCGATCCAGCTCTCCGAGGAGGCGGCCAGGGCCATCGGCGCCGAGGCGCGCAGCTACTCACCGGTGGAGCTGATGCGGGCGATCCTCTCCGCGCCTGTCGACCTTCTCTGGAACGGCGGCATCGGAACCTACTTCCGGGCCAGCACCGAGACCAACGCCGACATCGGCGACAAGAGCAACGACGCGCTGCGCATAGCCGCTAACCAGGTGCGTGCCAAGGTGATCGGGGAGGGTGGCAACCTCGGGCTCTCCCAGCTTTCCCGTATCGAGATGTCCAAGCTGGGAATCCTGGTGAACACCGATGCCATCGACAACTCGGCGGGCGTCGACACCTCCGACCACGAGGTCAACCTGAAGATCCTCTACCAGCACTCCTCGGGCTTGGCCGGCCTCGACCGCGACAAGCTGCTCAACTCGCTCACCGGCGAAGTCGAGAACCTGGTACTCGCCGACAACATCTGGCAGAACTGGGTGCTATCCATGGCCTCGGCGGAGTTCGCCGAGATGCGCGGCACCTATTCGGAGTTCGTCTCCATGCTGGAGGAGAAGGCGGGACTGGACCGGGCGGTGGAGTTCATCCCCTCGGCGGATCAGATCTCCTCGGGCTACGACCTGACCCGGCCCGAGCTCTCCGTGCTTCTGGCCTACGAGAAGCTGAGAGCGAAGTCGGAGCTGGTCGCCGCGAACTCCGCCGAGGAGGAGCTGCTCTCCGGCGAGAGCCTCAAGTACTTCCCGGCAGAGTTGCTTCCCCGCATCGCCGATGAGGCCCCGTCGCATCCTCTTTGGCCCCAGCTGGTCTCCAACTATGTCGCCAACGAGATCATCAACATGCTCGGGCCCACATATCTGATGCGCAGCGTGGAGGAGTCGGGCCTCCCCCTGCTGGAGGTGGCCAAGTGCTTCTTCGCCGCGGACGCCATCTTCGGCAGTTCGGCCAAGCTGCGGGAGATCATGGCCGACCGCACCCTCCCCTTCGAGGCCTTGATGAAGGGCTTCCTGCAGACGGCGCGTTTCCAGGAGCGCGCCACCAGGTGGCTGATGAGGGATCCCGGGCGTGCCGCCAAGCTCGACCTCGAGCACTACCGGAGCTCTGCGCGCGAGCTGGTGGGCCACTTCACCTCGGTGCTCAGCCCCAGGTACCTTGCCCGCTACCGCGCTGATTCGGACGACCTGGGCGAGAACCCGCTCTTCGACCTGGCCCGGCAAGCCGGGCTGGCGGTGCCCGCCATGGAGGTGATCGCACTGGCCGGTCTCTACCCGGATGCGGGCCTGGCCGGAGTGGCCAAGACCTACTTCGAAGTGGGCGAGGCCCTGGCCATTCCCGACCTCTTGGTAATGGCACGGCACCTTCCGCGCGCGACCACCTGGGAGCGCCAGGTGCGCATCGCGATCCGCGACGACATCGACTCGGTCCACTCGCTCGCCTTCCGTCGCGTCATGAAGCAAGGGGGAACCAAGCGTCTCGAGCGCTACCGCGACTTCGGGTCGAGCAAGATCGCGGGCTGGATCGGTGCGGAGGAGGCCTCCGTGGAAAGGACCCCGAGCGAAAGCGACCTGCTGGCCATGCTGGTGGTCGCCACCCGCAGCCTGCGCTCGATGGTGGAGAGCTCCTAGAGCTGGGAGCCTTCGTGGGCCAAGAGCTTGGCCTTGATGGCGACATCGAAGGCGAAGCCGCCCAGCTTGTGGTCCTTGGTCACCACCCGGTGACAGGGGCGGAAGATCGGAATGGGGTTGTTGGCGCACGCCGAGGCCGCTGCCCGGTGAGCCTTGGGGTTCCCGGCCATGTAAGCCAGCTCGGAGTAGCTGACGGTGGTGCCGGCAGGAATGGAGTCCATTGCGTCCTGGGCCAGGCCGTAGTAGCCGCCGCTGCGCGAGTCCGCCATGCGTTTTACGTACTCCACAGCCTCGTAGTCGCCGGCGTTGTAGGCGGCGACGGCGTTTCGGATCATCTGCGCCATCTCTTCGAGGTCCGCATCCGCTTCGCCCGCCGGCATGGCAGCCGGCTTCTCGAAGGTGGCGGAGGCGATTCCCTCGGCGGTGTAGTAGACCCACAAGGGATATCCGAGCACTTGGGTTTCAAGACACGCTTGGGCGGTGGAATTGCTCATCTTGGCTCCTCGCATAGGGGCGCCAGGCGCCTTCGGAACGGCTTGGCAAACCGACTCTAACCGAGGGGCGGGCGGCGAGCGAGCCGGTAGCGCTGCGGATTTGCGAGACTCCGCCTCCGCTTTTCGAAGTACCTGATCAAGGCCATAAGAGAAAAGCTCGGAGAACAGCCGTCGAAGGAGTGTGAGGCGCGACGGGTCGCGTCCTGGGGGATGTCGGGCATTTCGATTCGCTCGGCAATGCGACCTGCCGATGGCGGACGTATCATTGGTGTTCGGCAGGCCCGCTGATCAGGGCGGGGCTATTGAATCGGGGGATGATGACCACTCAGGCCTACCAGGCCAGGACCTGGGTTTCGGAATCGGTTCTTGACGCCATTGGCAACACACCCTTGGTGGAGGTGGAGCCCGGCATCTTCGCAAAGCTGGAGTACCTCAACCCATCGGGCTCCATCAAGGCGCGCATCGCCAAGTACATGATCGAGCGCGCCGAAGCGGAGGGGATCCTCACCAAAGGCATGACGATCGTCGAGGCAAGCAGTGGAAACACCGGCAACGCGATGAGCATGGTTGCCGCGGTCAAGGGCTATCGGATGATCGTCGTTATGCCGACGGGCCTGAGTACGGAGCGGCGCAAGATCTCGGTGGGCTTCGGGGCCGAGGTGCGTGAGGTGGGGGATTTCCACGTCAACGCCGCGCTTGACTACGCCCGCGAGCTTGGCAGCAAGCCCGGATACTTCAACCCCGGCCAGTTCGACTCGGAGTGGAACGTGGAGGAGAACCGCACCTGGCTCGGCCAGGAGGTGACTTCCCAGCTCGATGGGCGCATGCCCGACGCCGTGGTCATGGGCGTGGGCACAGGCGGCACCTTGATTGGAGTCAGCCTGGCCCTGAAGAAGGTCAACCCTTCATTGCGCGTCGTGGGTGTCGAGCCTGACGAGTCCTGCACGATACTTTGCGGCGAAGTCCATCACCACCAGATCGAAGGGATCTCCGACGGCTTCGTGCCGGGGATCTTCGATCGCTACCGGAACATGGTCGACGACCTGATCCCCGTCACCAGCGCCGACTCCATCTTCGAGATGCGCAGGCTGGCCCGCGAACTCGGAATGTTGGTCGGCCCCAGCTCGGGGGCGCACCTCATTGCCGCCCGGCAGGTGAAGGCCGAGCATCCCGAGTTGGAGACGGTGATCACCTTCTTTTGCGACGAGGGCGAGAAGTACCTGGCCGAGTACTTCTAGACCCTCGGTACAAGCCCGGGCCACCCAATGTGTGGCTCTAACCTGGATTCAGTCGGAATCCAGTGCAAGGTGGGCGGATCTTGGAGAAGGCCGGAGCCGAGGCAGGCGCGGGTGCGCCAGAGGGCGTCAGAGTTCCCTCTGTGAAGTTGAAGCGGCATTTCGAGCGTGGCCACTATGACGCCGAGACGCGCAATGCGATCCTGGACGAGTCTCTGGTCGGTCACCTTGCCGTGGTTCTCGACGGCTTCCCCGTGGTGGTCCCGACCACCTATGCGCGAGTTGGGGAGACGCTCTATCTGCACGGCTCGAGCAAGAATAGGGCGCTGCGCGCCGCTGCCGGCAAGCCCGCCTGCTTCGAAGTCACCATCCTCGACGGCCTTGTCTATGCGGCGAGTGCCTTCAATCACTCCATGAACTACCGCTCGGTGGTGGTTTACGCCACTTGCGAATCCGTTACCGACGAGACAGAGAAGTCCTCAGCTCTCAGTGCCATCGTCGACCGCTTCGAGGATGGCCGCTCCACCAAGTTGAGGCCTGATACCCCCGACGAGCTGCGCCAGACCATGGTGATCAAGCTCCCCCTCGATCACGCCTCCTCCAAGGTGCGAAGCGGCCCACCCGGCGACGACCTCGACGACCTCGCCGACGGCACCTTCGTGGGTGTCGTGCCGCTCCAG
>JAKAOC010000370.1 GCA_021823385.1 Actinomycetes bacterium | reverse complement strand
TCGCGGTCAAGGGCAGGTCCCTGGCGGAGGCGCGCGAGGCGATCCGAACCTTCAAGAACATGATGTCCATACACGAGGCCGCCATGGGCTCCGAGACCGAGGAGCCGGCCCCTGCCGACCTCAGGACCCTCGGGGAGCTTGCCGCGCTTCAGGGAGTCGTGAAATTCCCGGTGCGCATAAAGTGTGCCACCCTGGCCTGGAATACGCTCTCCCAGGTGCTGGACGAGATCGAGACCGGCGAGTAGGTCAGCCGCCGGCCGTGGTGGTGCCCGAACCCAGGTTGCGGGCGAAGACCCCTATGAAGTCCCTGGCAGTGCCCTCAAAGTAGCGCTGGGGCGGCCGCACCATGTTATAGACCAGCTTGGTCGCATTGGTGGGACTGGCCAGGCCGTTGTTGGGCGGATTGAAGTAGAAGAAGTCGGTCCAATAGGAGTTGATGTCCATCTCCATTGCCCGAACCGCTCCGGCCCGCACCATCACCTGGGCAAGCTCGCCTACCGAGAGGCCGTTACCCGAGGCGTAGATGATGGCGCCTGTCTTGGTGATTCCCACCGCCGAGCGCCACACCATCACGGCATTGTTGACGGTGGCGCCCCAGTTGGAGAAGTTGCCCGTGTAGACCGCAGGGTTGACTTTGCCGCCCTCCACGATGAGTGAGAGGTTCTGCCTCACCGATGCAACGTTGGAGGGGACCTTCAGCCCGTCGGTCCAATTGACGACGTTGGCGGTCCCGTTGTTATAGATCACGAACGAGGCCGCCCCGTTGACGAGCGGGTAGGCCATACGTCCCTCGGAGTACCAGCCTCCGCGGGCATCCTGCATGCGAAAGCCCGAATTGAAGGCCGCGATAAGGCTGGCCTCCTGCGTGGTGGTGAACGGCGCCATGTTCTGCCAAGGTCCATGCCCCGGATCCTGGCCGCCGGCGAAGAGGGTGAAGGAGACCAGCTTCGGGTCCATCCAAGCGACGCCGGTCACCAGCGAGCTATAGACGCTCGAGGGGCGGATACTGGTGGTGTAAAGACCTGCCAGTCCGCCGACCAGCCTCCCTTGGGGCTGCCAAACGCCCTCGCCGGGCAGGGCCGGGCTGACGAGCGGCTTGATGTTCTGTGGTGGCGAAAGATGCGGGGGCCCTGAGGCCACAGTCGTGGTAGTGGCCCGCTTGGTGGAGACGGCGATAGCGCCCTTGGGAGGCTTGCCGCCAACCGGCGGCTTGTTCAACCCATACCAGGTGTTTTCAGCCCAGGCGACGAAGGAGGCGCCGCCATGGCCACGGACCCACTCCACCGTCCGAATCCCAAAGTTACCCCCACCCGGCTGAGTGAGCGCCGTTCCGTAGGACCAGGAGACGGAGACCAGCAGCAGGAAAGCTGCCAGGACGATCGAGATCCTGAAGTAGCGGGGCCGGATCCGCCGCTTTACATACCTGCGCTGCATTGTCTCGATTCTCGCCAGCCGTACCGTCGCGCTGTCCCACCCACATGGGCTGGCGGCTCGGCACAGTCGATAATTACGCTAAACAGACTAAAGCTCCAAAGTGTGAATTGGCTGAATCGCATCGCTCGCGCTGAAGGCCGGATCCGCCGGAAGCTCCAGCACAAACTCAGCCCCGCCCAGCTCGGAGCTCCCCTCCTCCACGAAGAGCCGGCCGCCGTGCAGCTCGACCAGCGAGGCGGCAATGGCCAGACCGAGGCCGGAACCACCTGAGATCCGCGAGCGATCCTCGTCCACTCGATGGAAGCGCTCAAAGATCTGCTCCCGCATCTCGGCAGGGATTCCGGGTCCGTCGTCCGAGACGCGCAGCTCGACAGCGTCGTCGTAGACCCTCAGGGAGATGAGCACGCGGGAGCGCGAGTAGCGGGCGGCATTGTCCAGCAGATTTCGCACCACGCGGAAGATCTGATCACGATCACCCACGATCCTGGCGGCGTGCACGTCGGTGGTGTCGACGTTCTTGCCATACTGGGCCCTGATGCGCCTCGCCTCGGTGGCGACCATCTCATCCAGGTCGACGCTTTCGGATTTGGGCACCAGCACCTTCTCGTCGATCTTGGCCAAGGTCAAGAGATCGTCGACTATCCGCTGCATCCGGGCCGCCTCCTCGAGGGCGGCCGCCAGCGCCACCGGCATCTCCGTCGCTTCGGGGTGCAGGAGCGAAACCTCCAGCTCGGCGCGGATGGAGGCGATGGGGCTGCGAAGCTCGTGGGAGGCGTCGGATACGAAGGCCCGCATCCGCTCAGAAGACTGTTCGAGACGGTCCAGCATCTCATTCATGGTGGCACCAAGCTTGGCGATCTCGTCCCTGCTGGTCGGCTCGTGCACGCGAGCGTGCAAGTTGGTGCCCGATATTGCCGCCACCTGCGACCGGATCTTCTCCACCGGCCTCAGGGCGCGGCCGGTGAGGTACCAGACCACCACCCCGACCAGGATAACCAACAGCGGGAAGAGGATGAAGAGTGAGTTTTCGGTGGCGCGCGTCGACTGAACCGTGGTTCCCAGCGAGGCAAAGACGAGCACGAAGACGCTTTGGGAGCCCGGAGAGGCGCTGGCGGTGCCGGAGCCGGTGGTGGGCGAGGTCTTGACCTGTATCTCGGAGACCTCACGCGGCTGGGCGTCCGCCAGGGTCGCGGTCGAGTATCGCACAACTCGCAGTCCGTCGGCGGGAACGCTCACGCGCTGCCCCAGCAGCACTCCCGAGCTGTCGCCCCTCAGGTCGCCGAGTATGCGGTGATCGCCCAGCTTAAGGTTCTGGAGGATGGAGTTGGTGCCGGGTACCACAGTGGCGAAGGCCCCGAGATGGGCGACGTTGGCAGTGGTCGCCACCACCGTGCCTGCCGCGTCGATCACCTGCACCCCCAGGTCTCCACGGGGTACGGGAAGCGGGTCCGAAAGCTCTCCGCCTTTCATCATCAGCGCAATCGAGGCGACCTGGTTTCGGGCGAGGTTCTGGGCGGCGGCGTCAACCGCACTGAAGGTGGCCTCGAGGATGGCTGCGCTGGCCAGCGCCAGCGCAACAGCCACCACGGCCATGGCCGCAAGTGCGGCCTTCGCTCTAACCGAGCGGAGGAACCTGGGCATCTCGCTCTTCCTTGACCAGGTACCCCACCCCGCGAATGGTATGGATGGTCTTCTGGTCGAAGGGGGCGTCGATCTTCTTGCGCAGGTAGCCGATGTATACCTCGACGATGTTCGAGTCGCCCTCGAAGTCGTAGTCCCACACGTGCTCGAGGATCTCGGACTTAGTCAGCACCTCCCCCTTGCGCCGCAGCAACAGCTCCAGCAGGGAGAACTCGCGCGCCGTGAGTTCGATCTCCACCTCTCCGCGGCGAACCTGATGGCTGGCGGGGTCCAGGATCAGGTCCCCGGCCGACATCTGTGTCGGACGTGAGCCGCTGGTGCGTCTCAGGAGCGCACGTATGCGCGCGGTCAGGACCGTGAAGGAGAAGGGCTTGGTAAGGAAGTCGTCGGCGCCCGTGTCGAGCGCCTCGGCCTCGTCGAGTTCCCCGTCCTTGGCGGTGAGGATCAGGATGGGCGACCACACCTCGGCATCGCGCAGCATGGCGCAGAGCTTGAAGCCGTTGATGCCGGGGAGCATCAGATCCAGGATTATGACGTCGTAAG
>JAKAOC010000369.1 GCA_021823385.1 Actinomycetes bacterium | reverse complement strand
CTTCGGGACGACGCTGCACTCGACCCTGACCGCGATGGGCGTGGACACGCTCTTCATCGCAGGGGTGTCCACCAGCGGATGCGTCCGCGCTACTGGAGTCGATGCGGTTCAACACGGGTTCATTCCCTTTGTAATCAGGGATGCCGTTGGCGACCGCGGCCCCGAGCCGCACGAAGCCAACCTCTATGACTTGCAGGCAAAATACGCAGAGGTGATTGGTGAAGAGCTGACTCTTACTTACTTCTCCGAGGTTGGGCAGGGAGCTTAGCCAAGCGAAGTCGACCGTGCTGGAGCCGTATCGGCGCCAGGGTCGGCGAGGCCGGCCGGGTACCCGACTTCAGGGTCAAGTGCGACGGACGACAACGTCTGGTATGCAATTCGGCTCTGCGGCAGGCTCGGACAAAATTACGTCGCAAAGGAAGAGATGAAATGAGCCATTACGACCTTCGGCTGTCGGGGGGCAAAGTTCTGCTTCCGGGCGTCGGACTTTCCGACGTGGACGTGCTCGTGCTCGATGGGAGGATCGCAGCCCTATGTGAAACCGACGGGATCGCCGATGCCTCGGAGGTGGTGGACGTAAGGGGTCTTACGGTGCTGCCCGGTGCTATCGATGCCCATGTCCATTTGGGGAAGGACATCACCTATCCACGCGATGATGACGACACCGCATTGGAGACCGCCGCCGCCGCCGCTGGAGGCGTGACAACCATGCTGGCCTACCTCATGACTCCCGAGCCTTACGATGACGTCTACCAGGAAGTTGTGAGACGCATGGAGGCCACTGCGCAGATCGACTTCGGCTTCCATTTCTGCATCGTTACCGAAGAGCAGCTGCGCCGAATCCCCGGCTACGGGAAGGAACTAGGTGTTTCTTCCTTCAAATTCTTCATGAACTTCCGTGGCGACGAGGGCAAGTACCTTGGCCTGCCGGGCAATGACGACGGCTTCCTTTACGACGTCATGCGTGCCACCGCCGCCTCGGGTGCAATGTTCGACCCACATGCCGAGAACATCGAGATCGTGTGGCGGCTGCGCCGCGAAGCGACAGGGTCGGATACGCCGCCGCTGCGCGCCTGGAACGACATCCGGCCCTCATTTGTGGAGGCCGAGGCCGAGCAGCGGGCTGCCTATTTGGCCGGAGTCACCGGCGCGTCGATGTACGCGGTGCATGTTTCGTCGCAGCGCGCGCTCGACGTGTTGGTCGACGCCAGGCGCCGTTACCCCCACGTTTTCATCGAAACCTGCCCCCACTACCTCACCCACGACGTCGAATCTGATCTGGGATTGCGCGGCAAGGTCAACCCGCCACTGCGTGAGGCCCAGGATCGCGAGGCGCTATGGGCGGCTTTGCGTGACGGGATTATCGACGTGGTCGGATCGGATCACGTCCCGCGGCATCACTCCAAGAAGAGCGGCGACATTTGGACCGCAAGCGCCGGCTTCCCGGGCCTGCAGACCCTGCTGCCGGTTCTGCTATCGGAGGGCCATCTGCGTCGCGGTATCCCCCTCGAGCGGGTGGTGGACACGGTCTCCGCTCGCCCGGCCCGCCTCTTCGGGCTTCATCCGCGGAAGGGGTCGGTGGCAATTGGTGCAGATGCCGACTTCGCCGTGGTGGATTTGAATGCACCAATGGCGGTGGATGCAACGTCACAGGCTTCCGCCGCCGGCTACTCAATTTATGAGGGCTGGCAGCTGCAATGCAGTGTGGTCCACACCATCGTGCGAGGTACCTTCGCATTCAGAGACGGTCAGCTCGTTCCCGGTGTCCGTGGCCGTTTTGTGCGTCGGCCCCACAGCGGGTCGGTGGCGCTTTCGGAGAAGGTGAAACCGTGAACGATAAGCCCTGGAACAGCGTTATCACCCCCGACGACGAAGCACGATACGAAGCTGCCGGATTCGGAAGGCCACTCGGGATTG
The DNA here is from genome assembly GCA_021823385.1 of Actinomycetes bacterium. Next base: position 1,704 of record JAKAOC010000369.1, on the reverse strand, counting down.
GCAGTTCGCCGGCCTTGTTGATTATCGACGTCCAATACCGGACCGTAGGCAACACCGCCAAGCCCTTTTTTGATTCCCTCCACGATTATCCCACCAGTTGCGGGGAAGTGGGTTGGGCGGCGGTCGAGCGCGTCGGCCAGCTGCTCGGCGCTTTTAGGAAAGCGGGCAGACCCGTCATATATCCGCACGTAGCTCCGAAGCGCGCTTATGACGCCGGCCGTCTCGGTGCCAAGGTGCCTGCCATCATGACCATCGACGAGCACGGCTACGAGTTCGTAGAGGAGGTTGCACCCCGCGAGGGAGATATCCTGGTCCCCAAACGGCACCCAAGCGCATTCTTCGGCACGGCGTTGGTCAGCTACCTCGTCGACCTGCGCGTGGACACGCTGTTCGTCACCGGTTGCACTACCAGCGGATGTATTCGGGCCACCGTTGTCGACGCCTTTGCCTACAACTTCCGGGTCGTGGTCCCGCACGATGCGGTTTACGACCGAAGTCCGACGGTCCACGCAGTGAATCTTTTCGACATGGCCCAGAAGTACGCCGACGTGGTCAGCACGGCCGATGCGCTCAACCGGTTGTCACTCGGAAAGCCCAGTTCGGCAGGGACAGACAAATTCGTTTAAGTGCTGAGGAGTAAGGGGACGCCTGGTGACAGGACCAGTGCCCAACCTTCCACTGTGATCATTCCTCCAATCTGTCCGTTTGGAGTGGCTCGGTTTTCGACCGGCGTTGATGCGAGGCTGACCGTAGCTGAGCAGATGGAGCCGGTGCCTGCGTAGATACAGTCCTCGACATCGGTGGTTGATGGTGCGGCGCGCTGTTTGCTTCGATCTGGCTGCAGTACTTTTTCCTATCTTGGCGCCCGCCATCGAGGCTCGGAGCCCGCCGGATCCTCGGATGCATTAAGGCTGCGTGACGGCCCACCGATTGAGTGACGAGCCTTCAGCAGCTTTCTCCGGCACCCCGCCGATCCGGCGTGACGTTCCTACTGCCGGGAGTCGGGAACAATGCTTCCCGCCCCATACCCTGCGACTTCGTAGGTCGCTGATTCCGCAAGTGGGGGTCCTACGGTGGTTCACATCAGGTTTGGTCCCCCGATTCCCATCGAACGAAGAGCGTTCAGGTTGTCTCCGCCCTGGTGCCGAAGCCGCGCAAGAGCTCCTCGATCTTCTCCTTGGTGGGGCTGGCGGCGACGGAACCTATTCGTTTTTGAAGCTCGTCCAGCGCGGCCCTGAGCTCGAGCTCGCTCCCATCCAGCATCTCTTTGTAGGCCGGGTCCAGGAGATGGCGGTCGAGATCGGCGGCCTCGAGGCAAAGGCGGTCGAGAAAGATCTCGAATCGGCGGCCCGCTTCGGCGAGGTCTGCCGGTGTCGGCTTTTCATTTTCCGCTTTCACCGGCGTGATCTCCATGTCTGGCCAGAGAATCTCGAGGAGTGGATTGTCGAAGAGCGTGACGACCGTTCCGAACTTCTCACCTTGGCTTTCGGTGGATCCGGCACGAGCGAAGCGGACTTGGCGCACGACCTCGTGGAAGTCCTCGTCGGAAAGCGAATAACCGACAAACAGCATGTGCCGCGTGAAAAGCAGGGCTTGGACCAGACCTAGCAGGGCACCGTAGCGTTCGGTCAGGTTTCGGTAGTCCGTCCGGGTGAGAGTGATGGAGTCGGGCGCGTGAACCGAGCCGTGGAGTTTCAAGAGCCA
>JAKAOC010000368.1 GCA_021823385.1 Actinomycetes bacterium | reverse complement strand
GGGGCTGGTTGAGCCGCGGGTTGCAAAAACGGGCGGCCGGGTGTGGGATCGGAGGGCTTAGCGCGTGGAGGGGTCTACCCGAGGGGACGTGTTTTCCCAGCTAGAGTGAGTTTTGTAGGTGGCCCACCAGATCAGAGTGCTATTACCGCAGCCATAAGCGAGACACCCGCTTATGACCCGCTGAAAGTGGAAGGGTCCCAAGAGGCCGCAAAAGCTGGTGGGTCGAGGCGTGCGATGGGCTCCGGCTCCTGGCGTATTTTCAAGGACCCCCCTGGTAACAGGCACCTTTATGAGCCCTCGGTGACCCTTTCGAAGGACTCGATCGCCGGCAAGCTCCGGTGCCAGCTACTCGCTGTCGGGTTCAGCCTCATATAGCACCGAAACCGAAGGACTTGCGAGCCAGCCCAAGAGGTCGGCTCGGGGACGGCCGCCCGGATCGGCTCCGCTCCTGTATCGGGCGCCGCTTACCTGGCAGCCGGGCTTGCATGCTGGAGCGACGATGTGACGACCGATAGCTGTTGTGCTATAGTCAATAGCTAACGGGCGATGTATAATAGCTGCATGGTCACAGCCGAGTCCTCAGCCGCCGCCTTCTTGGTTCGCCCGGGAGGGCGTGTCGCTTACGACGTGGCCGGTTCCGGCCCGCTCGTGGTGCTCGTCCCCGGCATGGGAGAGCTGCGCTCCAGTTACCGTTTCGTCGCCCCCGCCCTGCGCACAGCCGGATACCGGGTGGCGTGTACCGACCTACGCGGCCATGGTGACAGCGACGCCACCTTCGCCTCCTACGGAGATACCGACACCGCCTCGGACCTCACCGCCCTAATTGAGAGTCTGGGTGGCCCGGCGATCATCGTGGGTAATTCCCTGGCTGCCGGCTCGGCGGTGCTCGTAGCCGCCCAACGCCCCGAGCTAGTCTCAGGACTGGCCCTGGTGGGCCCGTACGTTCGCGACTCCCACGCCAGTCGCATCGAGAAGCTCTTCTTCGGAGTTGCGATGGCTCGCCCGTGGATCTGGGTCAGCTGGAAGGTCCTCATGCCTCGGCTGTACGCCGGTCGCCGGCCGGAGGACTTCGAGGATTATCGCCGCGATGTGATCGCCAGTCTCCGCCAGGCCGGCCACGCGAGGGCCCTCTCCCTCACTACTCGCACGAGCCACACCGCCGCCGAAGGCAGCCTGTCCAGCGCGTCGACGCCGACGCTGGTGATCATGGGTGAGCAGGACCCCGACTTCTCCGACCCGAAGGGCGAAGCGGACTGGATCGCCGCGACTCTTCACGGCGAGGTAGTCATGGTCTCAGGTGCCGGCCACTACCCCCAGTCCCAACAGCCCGAGGTCACCACTTCCGCCCTGATCGCGTTCGCAAACCGGGTGACCGCACATGCCTAGAGCGGGCCTCAACCCGAGCAGGGTCATACATGAGGCCGAACAGCTCGCCGATGAGGTCGGCCTGGCCAAGCTCACTCTGGCCGGGCTGGCCACACGCCTTGGGATACGCCAACCGTCTCTTTACAAGCACCTCGAAAGCCTGGACGCCCTTCATGCCGGCATCGCTATACGGGCCAAGTACGAGCTTGCCGACACTGTGGCCCGTGCCGCCGTCGGACGATCCCGTTCCGCCGCCGTCAACGCCATGGCCCATTCCTACCGCGACTGGGCCATCGCCCACCCCGGCCGCTACGCCGCCATTCAGCGAGCGTCAACCCCAGACGACCACGAAGCGACAATGGCCGATCACGCCGTCGTCGATGTCGTCATGTCCGTCCTCGCCGGCTACCAGCTCACAGACGACGATGCAATCGACGCCACGCGTGCCCTCCGAGCCGCCCTGCACGGCTTCGTCACTCTCGAAACCTGCGGCGGGTTCGGGCTGCCCACCAGCATCGACCGCAGCTTCGACCGCCTCGTCCAAGGCCTCGAAGTCGCCTTGGCCGGCTGGAAGGACCGGGCCGAGCGCCAGGCGAGATGACGTATCATCCACCGCCCGCACCCCGGCCCCCGACCCGGGCGTGACCGCAACCGACGGTACCGGCACCGGCGCCCCGCGCCGATGACTGCGGTTCGAAGCGCTGACGATCCTCGACGGTCGCCCATCGCATTCGTCGCCGCGGACGAATCCTGGTGGCTCGTGCCCGGGGTGCGGTTCCTACCTGCCCTGCTCGTGGCCGGCTACTTCCGCAGCACCCACCGCGGAGTCCTCGCCTACAACCTCGTCCACGCCACCCCCATCCCAGCGGTCGGTATCGCTATTGGATAGTGGCAACGCTCCCCACTGCCTGGCGCCATCGGCCCCGTCTGGCTAGCTCATATTGGTTTCGACCGGGCGCTCGGCTACGGCCCCATGTATCCTGGCCACTTTCTGCGCTCCCACCGTGGCCGCCCCTTACACTCCTGCCTCCGTCCAAGCCGGTTTACGCTAACCAATCCGGGCCCGATCAGACGGGTTCGCCGCCTACTGGCAATGTCCCGATAGCCCAAGTCCTTGCGGTAATGTCCCTGATCAGCATTTGTTCCGTAGAGGGGGTGTCCCGTATAAGGTACCCGGTGAAGATTTGCACAAGGGGACCCCTCATGCGGGACACCGGTGGTGAAGGCGGGCCACCGCGAAGATCGGTGTGTGGTGGCGATCCGACTGGTCCATGGTCGTTCCCAATGCATGGCTCCGAACCACGGCCCCACGGCATACGACGGGGACGGCGACACCGAACAGCATCAGCGGCGAGGGAAGATGTCAGCCCGATCGCCGATCAGCAGTACGATCGCCGGTCTCGAGGTCCGAGAAAGTCCCAAGGCCGTTGACCGGGCAGCTGCGTGGCGCTACGGAGGGCACGCTCTGCGCGGCGCTCGAACGCCGCCCACCTCGATGCGCGGAACGGCAGCGTGCCGGGTCGCGCGTGCTCAGGCGCGCCGCCCTCCTGCCCCAGGCAGGAATTGAATAGGTCCCCACAAACTCGTCCCAAAAACGACAAGCCGCCGACACAAGCATGCTGGTGGGTGGCTTGTGCATAGGCAAAGAGGCGCGAAAAACACCGGCAATTAATGGCGGGGGAGAGCGCTGAGCGTCCGCTCCGCGAGCAACGCGGACAACACCAGCGCGATCGAACTGCCGGTCGCCGCCGCCCCAACGAATCACGGCATTCGGCGGGGAAGTTTAAGTGGAAAGCGGTCTAACAGGGAAAAGGTTTCGCATAACGACACCTCAAGACCAAAAATATTGGAAGCGCGCACCGCATCTCAGGCGGGTTTCTGTTCTTGGCCTTGGATCGAGCAAGTACGTGCGCTACGCGGGTGAGACCACGGGCAGCCTCGCATCCACGGCAGCCGAGCACAGTCGAACGTCATAGGCGACGAAATCGGTTAGGTCGCTGCTCAGAGACAGAGCGCTTGCGAGGTGGATCGCGTCAAGGCTGCGCAGCTCGCGGGGGATCAAGATTGCGGCCTGCTCAACGATCATGTGATCAATGGGCACGAGGTCGACCCCGTCCAGTAGTCGTCGGGCGTCGGCAACCAGTGATTCATCGATCCGCCGGCACGTACGAAGTAACTCAATGGTTGACAAATGGCTACTGACCTTAGGAATGTCTGCCCTTAGGGTTAGCCAGTCCGTGAGCGCGGAACTCTCGGGCTCGTCGAACAGT
>JAKAOC010000367.1 GCA_021823385.1 Actinomycetes bacterium | reverse complement strand
TGGCGATGGTGATAATGAGGGCTCGTTCACCCCGATCTACATCGTCGGCTCGAACATCATCACCCTCGAGACCAGGTTCGGCTTCCCGCGCGAGCAGTTCGAGCGGTGGGTTCTCCTGCACGAGCTGACCCATAAGCTCCAGTTCGAAGCAGTTCCATGGATGGTCGACTATTACCGCGGGCTGGTAAGCAGCCTCATCGAGAATGTGAACCTCGGGCCCGGCGATTTGCTCGACGGTCTGACCCGGGTGGTTGAGGAGCTTCGCGAGGGGCGCAACCCGCTCCGCGATTCCGGAGTTGCGGGGCTCTTCATCAACGACCAGCAAAGGGCGATCCTTTCCCGCTTGGGCGGACTTATGAGTGTGCTAGAGGGCCACGGAGATCTGATCATGGGTCGCGCCTCCGCTGGGGTGATCCCGGAGGCGGAGCGCTTCGAAGAGGCCCTTCATCAGCGCCGGGAATCGCCGAATCTGGTGGCGAAAATCATCGGTCAGCTCTACGGGTTCGACGCCAAGCTGCGCCAGTACGCGGCAGGAAAGGCGTTCCTGGAAGCCATCGAGGAAGCGGGTGGCCAGCAGACCATAGCCAAGCTTTTCGAGAAGAGCGAGTTCATGCCGGACCTGGACGAGATCAACGATCCGGGGAAGTGGCTCGGCCGGGTTGGAGCCACGGTCTGAAGCGCCTGCGAACGCCGGGTCTGCTCTAGCCTTTCTTCCGTGCCGGCGATCGTCACGGAGAATTCCATCGTCCATAGCACGGCGGCAATCCGCCTTGCGGTATCACGCGGGCCGCGCCCGGCCGAAGAGCTTCTTGCCGCCTGCACATTTCCTGCCGCCGGCCAGAGCCTTGACCTCGCGGTCTCAGGCGGACCCGATTCGGTGGCGTTGGCGGTCCTTGCGAACGTGGCTGGAGTCCGCGGCTCGATTTGGCACGTGGACCACGGTCTGCGGCCTACGTCCGGAGAGGAGGCGGCAGCGGTTGAGGAGTTCGCCGCCGCCTTGGGGATGCCCTTCCACCTCGTGCGCGAGGAGGTTCCAAGCGGACCGAACCTGGAGGCACGCGCGCGCCAGCTGCGCCGTGAGCGGATCCCGGCAGGCGCTGCAACCGGTCACACCATGGATGACCAGGCGGAAACGGTTCTCATCAATCTTGCCCGGGGTGCTGGTCCCCGCGGACTGGCCGCGATGCGGCCCGGCCCCACCAAGCCTTTGCTCGGCATTCGGCGTGCAGACACGGAGGCCGTCTGCGCCGCCTTGGCGCTTACTCCGATCCGTGACCCCAGCAACCAGAGCTCCGACTTTCTGCGGAACCGTGTTCGTCACGAGCTGCTCCCCTTGCTGGGCGAGATTACCAAGCGGGATCCGGCTCCCATCCTGGCGCGTAGCGCGAAGGTCTTTCGTGAGGAGGACGACCTCCTCGACTCGGAGGCACTGGGGATCGACGCCGGCGACGTATCCGCGCTCGGCTCCGCCCCGCGGCCACTGCGGATGCGAGCGCTGCGCCGGGCGATTTCAGCCGTCTCCGGGTATCCGCCGGATCGGAGTTCGCTGGAGCGGCTGGATGCTCTGATCCTGAAAGGCGGGCGGTTTCGCCTCCAGCTGTCAGGACGTGTCGAAGTGCAGGCGGTGCGGGGAAGGATAGAATACCGGCGCCTCGATCCCCCGCTGTGACGCTGGCGGATTCAGCAATGGTTGGCCTGCGGGCGTATTATCCTCTTTGCGGTTTTATGAGTGTGGATGGGAAGAAGATGACACTTGGCGCGCGCGCTTGGAGCGATGAGGATCCACACCTGGCCGGAGAGCTGATCTCCGCCGAGACCCTCTCCGGCAGGGTCTCGGAGCTAGGGGCGCAGATCTCTCGCGACTATTTGGGAAAGTCCATTCTCCTGGTTGGGGTGCTCAAGGGCGCCTTCCTGTTCATGTCCGACCTTGCTCGCGAGATCGAAGTGCCGGTCGAGTTTGATTTCATGGCGGTCTCCTCCTATGGCGCTGCCACCCAGACATCCGGGGTAGTGCGCATCCTGAAAGACCTTGACTCCGATCTCGCAGGGAAGCACGTCCTCATCGTCGAGGACATCATCGACTCCGGCCTCACACTCTCGTATCTGATCCGCAATCTGCGGTTCCGCAACCCCGCGAGCCTGGCGGTATGCGCTCTCCTGGTCAAGGATGGGGCGGCGGCCGCCGAGATGGACATCAATTACGTGGGCTTCAACATTCCGGCAGAGTTCGTGGTGGGCTACGGCCTCGACGTTGCCGAGCGGTACAGGAACCTTCCATACATCGCCACTTACCGTGAGAGGGTCCCCTAGCCTTCGCAAATCCCGACATGGCCGTGCGGTTAGGCTGGGAGCGTTGTGCGGGTTTGACGATCGCGAGTGGGGCCGATGGATCTGGAGCAGGTAAGGCTCGCGGTGGCGGGATTGCTAGACGCGCTCGGCCTGGATATGCCCCCGGAGGAGCGTGAGCTCACCTCCAAGCGGGTGGCCGACCTCTGGGCCGAACTTGTTTCCGGCGTTGGCGCCGAACCGGCCGCGCTGTTGCGGGGTGGCTTTTCCGAGGGCCACCACGACATGGTGGCGCTAAGGGAGATTCCGTTCTTCTCGATGTGCGAGCACCACCTCCTGCCTTTCTTCGGCAAAGCCTCCATCGTCTACCTTCCTGGACCCAGCGGACAGATAGCCGGTGCCTCGAACTTGGCACGCGTTGTCTCGATGGTATCCAAGCGACTGCAGGTCCAGGAGCGCCTGACCACCCAGATCGCCGAGGCGGTCATGGAGGGGGTTTCTGCGGCCGGAGCCCTTGTGCTCACCGAGGGGGAGCACCTCTGCATGACCATGAAGGACCACACCGACGTGGGCTCCAAGTTGCTCACCACTTCAGCCGTCGGCGCCCTCCGTGACGATCCCGATCTCCGGCGCGAGGCCCTGGCGCTGCTGCAATGGCATGAGACCGAGCCAGGCACATGAGCGCGCTGGTGATGGGGGTGGTCAACGTCACCCCCGACTCGTTTTCCGACGGTGGCGACTTTTTCGATCATGCGAAGGCGATCGAGCACGGGCTCGAGCTGGTCGGGCTGGGCTGTGACATCGTGGACGTAGGCGGCGAATCGACCCGGCCCGGCTCGCTGCCCATCGACGAGGAGGAGGAGGTGCGCAGGGTGCTGCCCGTCGTCGCCGCGCTCTCCAAGCAGGTGCGAGTCTCCATCGACACGGTCAAGCCTTCGGTTGCCAGGGCCGCGATCGATGCGGGGGCGACACTGGTCAACGACATCTCCTCATCCCTCGCAGAGGTAGCCGCAGCGGCGGGTGTCGGCTGGGTGGCAATGCACATGCAGGGTGAGCCGCGGACCATGCAGGAGAACCCGCACTACGACGATGTGGTCTCAGAGGTCGTGGATTACTTGCGCGCAAAGGCGGACTGGGCCAGGCAACTTGGCATAGGCGAGATTTGGCTGGACCCTGGCATCGGATTCGGAAAGACGGTGGAGCACAATCTCGAACTGCTGGCCAATATCGACCCTCTTGTCGAGCTGGGCTTCCCGGTCCTGGTGGGCACTTCTAGGAAGACCTTCCTCGGAAGGATAGCCTCGCGCTTCGAAGGCGAGATGCCTCCGCCCCGCGATCGCCTGGAGGGATCACTTGCGA
>JAKAOC010000366.1 GCA_021823385.1 Actinomycetes bacterium | reverse complement strand
GCCGACCGGGGGGGAGTTGAAGGTGACCTCGGCCACGGCGCCGGTCCCCTGGGGAATGCCCGGGGTGCCGGTCTGCGCGGTGATCACCTTGATGCCGGCTGCGCTTGCCTGCTGGATGTAGCTGTGGATGTAGGTCGTGTCGAGCGACATCGCGACCAGGACATTCGGCTTGGCTGCGATTGCTTGCTGCATGCAGGAGGTGATCCCCTCGGGCGTGCCCTTGGCGTCACAAATCTGAACGTTGACGTGAGCGCGCTGCAGGTCCGCCTGGGCTACCGCGGCCCACTCATGGAGAGCGGGAATCTCCTCGGTCAAGTTGACGAGCCAAACCGATTTGCCGGAGAGGTTCGATGTGTTGACCTTGGCCGTGGGGCCCTGCCACGCCGGTGGCGCCATCACGGAGTTTACGAGCGTCTGAGCCTGCGCGAGCCCCGCCGAAGAGGAGCTGCTCGTCGTGTTCGACGAAGCGGCCGTGGTCGCAGTCGACGACGAGCCGCTCGAGCCGCAGGCCGCCAATATGCCGCCGAAGCCCAACGCGGCTACGGCCATGGTCGCTGATCTGCTTTTCTTTTTTAGATCTGGGCGACTAGCTTCTCTTTCGAACACTAGCTCCCCCCTTCCCTTGCATTGCCCCACCCCCAACCGGTGAAGGCCCTTATCTTGGCCGCAATTGGTTCCTGCAAAAGCAGGCGCGGCCTTTCCGGGCAGGCCTTCGCCTACCGAGACTTGACTCTTGAATTCGCCACGACCCTCCCCAGGGCAACCGCGATCACTAGTGCACCGCCGTAAAAGACGTCCTGCACCCAGCCCGTGTATCCGAGAAGTTCGAGGCCGGTGATTCCAGTCACGAGGAAATACACCGCCACGAACGTGCCCCATGCATTGAAGCGGCCTGGCCTGATGGCGGTTGCGCCCAGGAAAGCGGCGGCGAACGCCGGCAGGAGAAACGATGTGCCGGCTCCCGGATCTGCCGCACCGACCACGCCTGCCTGCAAGAGGCCGGCGAAGCTCGCCACGAGTGCGCTTACGATCAGCGAGCCGGTCCGAATGCGGCGTACCGGCAGTCCGCTGAGCTGGGCGATTTCACGCCCCTCGCCAACGAATACGAGGTGCCTGCCCAGCGGAGTGTGCTGGAAGACATACCAGACCGCAAAGCAGAGGAGGACCCCGTAGTAGAAGGCGAGAGGGAGCCCGAATATGAGCTTGGAGGCGAAGGTGAGCAGCACGGACGGGACCGCGCCTATGGTGACCGAGCCGCTTATGCCGTAGCTGAGGCCCCCGAGTAGCGTTCCGATGCCGAGCGTGGTGATGAAGGACGAAACGCCGAGACGAACCACCACGAAGGCATTTAACAAGCCGACGCCGACTCCAATGGCCAGTGTCACGAGGATGCTGAGGATGAGGTTCAGATGGTGAACGCCGCTCAGCTCCGCCACGACGATCGCCGCGAAGCTCATCATCGAGGCGACGGAGAGATCGAACTCGCCGACCGTTAGCGGTACCAGGAGGCCGAGGGTCAGGACCAGAAGAACAGCCTGAGTGCCGAGTATCGTCTTGAGGTTTGTCAATGTCGCGAAGCTCTGGGGCCTAAGGAGCGAGAAGATGATCGCGATCAGCGCCCAGATGGCGATGATGCCGTAGCGCTCCACGTAGACGCCGAAAGAGGGCCGTGGCGGCTTGCTTCGTGCCGAGCTTTCGGCTACTGCGGCCATTCCCTCTCCTGTATTTGCAGTGACTTCGCTCATCTGCTCCGTATTCCCCTGCGTTCTTGAAAGCGATTCCGGCTTCCCGAGCTACTTTTGCATACGACGATCATTTTTGGTTCGACTATGGTCGGTTGTCGCTGAAAGTCGTTAGCCTCTGACCTGCGATAATTTATCGGAGGTGGTAACCTCAGATCCCCCGTGGCTCGAGATTGCATACCAGTATCGTCGAAATCTGCAAGCGGCGTGCCCTCAGGAACGGAAAATTTTGTTAACGTTGCGAGAAGTGGCATCCATAAGCGCCATTCTGGGTTGCGAAGGGGTTGCCCGAGCAGATTCCGGTTCAAAGGCGGCCTATGCCTCCGCTGGAGCCGGAAACCAGCCAGCCCGGCCCAGGAGCGCCGGAGCGGAGACCGCCAATTTCTCGGTGACGAAGGCACTTGCCTCCAGAAGCTGCGGGAAGTCGAGATCGATCTCGACTCCGCTGCGGTTGAGGAGGTAGTAAAGGTCCTCGGTGCCAATGTTCCCGGTCGCATTCGGCGCGAAGGGACAGCCGCCTATTCCTCCCGACGCCGAGTCGAGGGCGGCGATGCCCATCTCCGCGCCCGTGATTGCGTTGGCGTAGCCCGTGTTGCGGGTGTTGTGCAGGTGCAGGCGCAGTGGCCGGTCCGTCTCCTGCCTGGCTGCCGTTACCAGCCGGCGCACGTCGGTGGGGGCGCCCACTCCAATGGTGTCGGCGAGGGCGATCTCGTTCACACCCGCCTGCTGGGCGAAGCGGACTATTCGCATAACCTGCTCGGTCGAGACCACACCCTCGAATGGGCAGCCGAAAGAGGCGCCGATGGTCACCGAGATATTCAGCCCGGCCACCTGGGCGCGTTCCACCATGGGAGCCAGTCCCGCCAACGACTCCTCAACGGTGGTGCCCTGGTTCCGCATGCAGAAGGTGTCGGTGGCGACCACGACTACGTTCACCTCGTTTACGTCGGTGGCGATCGCGCGTGTGAGGCCGCGGTCGTTCATCACCAGCCCGATGTAAGAGACGCCGTCCAACCGCGGAACCCCGGCCATGACGCCTTCTGCGTCGGCCATCTGCGGCACCCTGTCCGGACGTGCGAACGACACCGCCTCCATCCTCCTGATTCCCGCCCGGACCAGGTGCTCGATAAAGGTGACCTTTTCCCGGGTGGTTAGGATCCGCTTTTCGTTCTGGAGCCCATCGCGCGGCCCGACTTCGACGATGTCCATTAGTCACCTCAGATCGTATGCAATCGTCCTCTTCCAAGCGGAGTGTACACCTTTGTACAGACATACTTGGGCATAATTGCATGCAAAGTAGCTGCTCATCTTTTCAACGGCACTGGGTGGATGTGCCGCGAGCCGACGAGACCCCCAGGCTCAAGCACCAATGCGAGCCATAAAAGGGAGCGAGCCGGGCTGCTTACGTGACAGGGCCGCCGCGGCCCTCTGCTCTCCCCTTGGGCCTGGACGCGATCAGGAAGCGCTGCATGGCCGACCAACCCGCGCGCAGATGCGCCCTCATGACTGCCTCGGCCCATTGGGGATCGCCCGCCTCCACTGCGCGCACCATCTCGTGGTGGTGTCCCATGCTGAGTGCCAGCTCGGCCTGGTTGTACCGCGCGAAGGTCTGGCGCACCAGAGGTACCTGAACGATGGACTCCACCACAGCCTTCAAGCGCTCGTTGCCGGAGGACTCGATCAGCGTGCTGTGGAAGCTGTTGTTCAGCTCGGTCAGGCGCCCGAAATCCGGATGCCTTTGCTCGCTTATCAGACTCATCTCCGAGGCAAGCTGTTCGAGCCAAATGACGTCGGTGGCGGGGTTCAGTGCCGCCAGTGCCGTTCCATGCGACTCGAGTAGGACTCGAAGGTCGTAGATTTCGTTAAGGTCTTTGGGGGTCCACTCCTCGACCCGAACCCCGCGGTTAGATCGGA
>JAKAOC010000365.1 GCA_021823385.1 Actinomycetes bacterium | reverse complement strand
CCGAAGCGCCCCCAGCGATGCCACAGCGGCAGGGGGTACTTGGCAGCCCAGCAGGCGGATGAAGGGAGATGGCGTAGAGCGACGGCCCGGGTCTTGACCCGCGGCGGTGCGGAAAACGGGACTAGCCGGGGTTCGGGACGTAGCGCGGAAGGACCGACTTGGGCATCGGCCCCTTGATCCTTGCTCCCGCACGCATTTCCTCATAAGCATGCGCGAATATGCCCACGCTGCGGGCAAGAACGAAAAGGCCCCTCGCCATTTGGGGCTCGACCCCGAGTTCGGCGTAAATCGCCGCGGTGGCACCGTCGATGTTCATCGGTATGGGACGGGGCCTCCCTTCGGAGAGGTGTGCCTCCACCGCACGTGCGATCCGGGCAAAGTCCCCCGAGACTTCGCCGGCAGCGGCCGCCTGGTCAATCAGGCTCAAGAGCGGCTCCCGGCGAGGGTCGATTGGGTGAAATCGGTGGCCGAAACCGGGAAGGTAGCGCTTCTTTTCCTTCCAGCGTGCAACAACTTCTCGGACGGCGGCCTGTGGGTCGATGCCGTCAAGCTCCGCGCGGCGGATCTCGTAAAGCATCTCCACACACTGCTGGCCGGCCCCGCCGTGGTTGTCGCCGAGGAGGTTCGCCCCAGTGGCGATGGCGTTGTTGATTCCAATGCCACAAGTGGCAGCCATGCGCGCTGCGGCAATCGAAGGGGCCTGGGGTCCGTGGTCGACCGAGGCCACCAAACTCGCCTCAAGCAGCCGGCTTTGCCAGGGGGTGGCCCTGGCGCCCGTGACCATGAGCCAAATCACCGAGACAAAGCTCCAGTCGTCAATTAGCTCGGCGATATCGTGACCTCGCAGCCGGATGACACCTGGCCCAATGTCAGAGATCGAAGTCTTCCACCAATCGGCCATTTCGTCGATCGTTTCCTGGCGTCCGTCAGGCATCGATTCCTCCTATGCTCACGGCGCCGGCGGCACCGTTCTTCGTATGCGTGCCGAGCTTGCCTAGGATCTCCTCGTTGTGCTGTCCAAGCAAAGGGGGCGGCAGGGCCGGGGAGAGCGATTCTCCATCGACCACCACCCCGTTGCCACTCACGCGCAATACGCGCTGCGAGTCGCCCGGGAACGGAAGCTCCGTGAAGAAGTGGCGCACCTTGAGTTGTTCGAGCTCGACCATTTCCGGCACTGAGAGAATCCGCGCAGCCGGCACTCCGTGACTGGCCAGCAAATCTTCCCATTCGATAGCCGAACGGGAACTCAGGCCAATGGCGATTTCGTCATTGAGCTGCTCGCGGTTGGCCTTGCGGCTTTCGCGCTCCTTGAAACGCTGGTCCTCGACGAGCTCCGGCCTGCCAATGAGCTCGCAGAGGGTGACGAATTGCTCCTGCTTGTTGGCAGCAATGTTGATCTGCCCACTTGCCGTCGGAAAGGCGCCCGAGGGAGCCGCGGTGGCGTTGTCGTTGCCCATCGGCTCGGGTCTTTGCCCTGTGATCAGGTAATTGGAGACCGCCCAACCCATAACCGAGGCCGAGGCCTCGAGCATGGAGACGTCCAACATGTGACCCTGCCCGGTTCGATAGCGGTCGACCAGCGCAGCGCTGATGGCCATGGCCGCCGCCAGGCCGCCGACGGTGTCGGAGACCGGGTAACCGGCGCGCAGGGGGCTGACATCCCCCGAACCAGTGACACTCATCATGCCGGCCAAACCTTGGATGATCTGGTCATAGGCCGGCCTCTCCGCCATCGGTCCATCCTGCCCGAACCCGGAAATGGCGCAATATATAAGACGAGGATTGATCTTCTTGAGCTCCTCCCAGGGAAAGCCAAGGCGGGCCAAGACCCCGGGGCGGAAATTCTCGAGTAAGACGTCGGCCGAATCGAGCAGCTCCTGAAAGACGGCCTTCCCCTCCTCGGTTTTCATGTTGATCTCCACCGAGCGCTTTCCGGCATTTTGGGCCAGAAAGGAAGCGCCTAGCTTGATCTTGTTGAGCAGCGGGTCGGCTCCCAGCTGGCGAGCGAGATCCCCGCTGCCCGGAACCTCGATCTTGACGACGTCGGCACCGAAAAGTGCGAGCTGATAGCCGCAGTATGGCCCGGCCAGCACGTTCGTCATGTCGAGAATTCTCACACCATGCAAAAGTTGGGTGGTCATATTTTCCTCAGCGTTCCAGGAGCCGGGTGATCCCGAGCGCCTCGTCTTTCGTCGAACCCGCCATGACGTCTTCAAACGCCTTTACCGAATCCCTCAAAATTTCCACAAATTGTTCAACCCTCTCTTCGCCGAAGCGCGTGGTGGGGCCCGAGATGGACAGAGCTAAAACTACTGAGCCGCCGCCGAAGGGGCCCAAGGACACGGATACGGCCGAAACCAGGTCGTCGCGCTCGGCGTGGCTCACAGCCCAACCATTACGCTTCACCCCTTCGACCCATTCGGCGATCCGCTCGACGTGGGCTGGACCGTAGGGAGAATCCTCGGCCACCGCCGACCAGACACTCTCGTCCACCGTGGCCAGGAGGATCTTGGCCGAAGCGCCGGCCCAGAGAGGCAGCTCGTCGCCAACCCGCACGACATGTCGCAGGCTGTGCGATCCTTGCGCTTGGGCGATGCACACGCGGCGAATCCCCTTGCGCACGTAAATGTTCACCGTCTCGCCCGTTTTTTCGGCCGCGTGGGCGATGATGCCCTGAGCTGCCGGCGGTAGCAGCCAGGCATCGCTGGCGAATCGAGCCAGCCGCAAAAGCGCGGGACCGGGAGCGTAATGGCCCTCGCCACCCCAAAGGATGCCGGCGGCCTCCAAGGTTTGCAGAAGGCGAAGCGCAGTCGTCTTGGGCAATCCCGTAAGACGCGCACTGTCCTTGAGCGTCAGCACCGGATGCTCCGCATCCAGCGCCGAGAGGATATCCAGCGCTCTTCTCACACTGCGCACCCCGGAACGGTCCGCATCGCTTGCTTCCACAGCAACCCCCTCTAGTCCACGTGGCGAAACATTTCGCGTAGTCGCACAGGCGTGCAGTTGTTTTGTTCGCGCTAACCGTATATGCTATCACCATTCCATCTGATGCTCCGTCCATTCCACTAGGCGGACCGATTAAAGGGGGGCATATGGGGAACCCAAGCGGTTTTAAGGCGATAAGCGCCCCAAACCTGGTGGCCGGTGAGTGGCTGAACGAGGGAAACTGGCAGGAGCGAGTTGGCCCTTACACCGGAGAAGTGGTCTCAAAGGCCCTGCAAGCCGATTCCCCTCAAGTGGAGCGGGCTATCCGTTATGCCACCGAAGCCGCCGTTGCCATCCGCCGCATGACCCCAGCTCGCCGCGCGGATATCCTCGAGCGCGCCAGCCAGCTGGCCGATGAGCGCCGTGACGAGATCGCCCGCCTTCTCGCGCTTGAATTGGGCAAACCCATGAAGGACAGCCGCGGCGAAATGGTTCGCGTGGCCGACACCTTTGCCATCTGCGCTGCCGAGGCTCGCAACATTGGCGGCGAGCTCCTCGGCGCTGAGGGCTGGGAGCGCGGACGCGGCACCACCGCTTTGACCTATCGCGCGCCCGTTGGCGTGGTGACCGTGATCACCCCATTCAATGCACCGGCGAATCTGCTCGCCCATAAGCTCGGCGCGAGCTTCGCGGCCGGCAATACAACCATCGTCAAGCCGCCGCCGCAAGCCCCGGCGGTCTCCAATGCG
>JAKAOC010000364.1 GCA_021823385.1 Actinomycetes bacterium | reverse complement strand
ACGCAGGGGTAGTGCCTTGAAAGGGGCGAGCTACCGGATCGGCTACCTGGCCAAGCAGCCTCCCCCAAAATGTTGCAGCGCGAATGTCGGGACGTGCCAGCACGAATGTTTCCGTGGGCGTCATTGGCATCAAGCGCTCGGAAAGCGCTGCGGTTCGATCCAATAGGAGTCTGCTAAGCAACGCGGCATCCAAAAGGCACGCGGCATCCAGCCCGGGGCCGATGGGCGCTCGGGCTCGCCGGTTGGCGGAATCCCGTCTTCGATCTACAAAGGTTAGGGGCGGTTAAAGCACCATTAACCCTGGTCAAGTAGAATATGTTTATGTTAGGACGCGAAAAGATCCAGGCCGAACTGACGGATACGGAGGCCTTCTGCGCCAAGCTCCTGAAGCCCGGATCGGTCTATGAGTTCCTCGCCAATCACCGCAGGGAGCTCTTCGCCGATGAGCACTTCGTCGACCTCTACCCCTCCGGCACCGGGCGACCCTCCATACCCGCCTCGCGGGTGGCCTCCATCATGGTGCTCCAGATCCTGGAGGGCCTCTCGGATCGGGAGGCCATGGAGCAGGTGAGATCCAACCTCTACTGGAAGATGGCGCTCGGGGTTCCCCTGGACTACGAAGGGTTCTCCCCCAACGTGCTCACCCTGTGGAGGAACCGCATCGCCGCCTCCGAAGCCCCCAACCGCATCTTTGACATCGTGGCCCAGGTGGTGGAAGCCACCGGGTTGATCCGCTCCAGGAACAAAAGGGCGCTCGACTCGACCGTGCTTGCCGACGCAGTCGCCACCCAGGACACCTTCACCCAGATCATCGCCCAGATCCGCCGGGTTAGAAGGGCCATCCCCGCCCTTTCCAAAGTTGAGCTCACCGCCGGCTTCGACTACGGGTCAAAGGACAGAAAGCCCGACATCGACTACTCCGATGAAAACGAGAGGTCCCGAGCCGTCACCGAACTCATCGGCGACGCCAATGCCCTGATCAAGGCAGGTGAGGGTCTGTCCCTTGACCAGTCCGGCCAGGAGGCTATCGGGCTCTTGGCCCTGGTCGCCGGGCAGGACGTGGAGATCGTCGATGAAGTGACCGGAAGATTCGCCATCGCCAAGAAGGTGGCCCGCGACCGGGTGGTCTCGGTGGTGGATCCCGCCTCGCGCCACGCCCACAAATCCCGCCGTAGCTACCTGGATGGCTACAAGGGCCATATCTCGGTGGAGCCCGATACCGAAGTGGTGGCAAAGACCGCCTTCACCAAAGGCAACGAGCCCGATGCCGCCTCGGCCAAGGCTCTCCTTGAGGAGGAGCAAGAACCGGTCATCGTCTACGGCGACACCGGTTACTCCTCTGCTCAGCTCCGCGGCGATCTGCAAAGAGGGGGCCACTCAGCGGTGATCAAGTGCCATCCCCTCTCCATGGCGGTGCCGGGTGGATTCAGCGTCGACGACTTCGAAGTGGACGAAGAGGCCGGGGTGCTCACCTGCCCGGCGGGGAACACCACCGCTATCTCCGCCAAGGGACGGGCCTCCTTCGAGCGCCACTGTACCGGCTGCCCCCTGCGGGAGCGCTGCACCAGATCCAAGCGCGGCAGGGTGGTGAAGGTCGACTCCGGCAGCCTCATCAACCGTTCGGCCCGCCGGCACTTCGCAGATCCCGCCGTCAGGGCCGACTACAACGCCAACCGCCCCACCGTAGAGCGCATCCACGCCCAGATGAAGCGGAAGCTGAACTCTTCCAAGGTGCGATACCGCGGCATCGTCAAGAACGCCATGTACTACTCGGCAATCGCGGCAGCCTGGAATCTGCGGGTGCTCCTGAGAAACGGGCTAACCCGCCACGGGGGCCAATGGGTGCTGGCCTCCGGGTAGCCAAGGTGCCCCAAGAGGGGTCCATCCCGGCCGAAACCGGCCATCAAAGGGTCGGAACAGGCCGAAGTCGCTGAACATCTGCACCCAACACCGCCCAAGAATGCGGGGGTCAGCCATCCACCGCCTGGGCCGCGGCCGCTACCTGGGTGTGAGACACCGTAGAGGGACTTGCTGAGCAGGCTCCTAGTGGCGTGGCCGTGGAATCGGCGCTGGTCCACTCGGGTGGCTTCGGGGCCGAGGCCGCTGGCAACGGCTTGCCCGCATACGCTTATGCCGACCTCGGCGGGGCCTACGCAGAGGCGTGGTTTCAGGCCTGGGTTTACGTGGCAGATGCCTCGGGCTCGGCCAACCTCTTCGGCCTGAGAAGCTCCACGGGGGCTTCCATGGTCAACGTCTATCTGAGCCCGACTGGGAAGCTTTCCATCAGGAACAACATCGGCGGGGTGACCGCGAACAGCGGCACGCCGGTCACCACTGAAACGTGGCATTTGGTGGCGCTGGATGTGTCCATGGATACCTCCGGCGGGACGATCGCGGCCTACCTCGACGGGAACCTGGTGGCGGGCCTGGATCTCAGCTCCCAGAATCTGGGGTCCTCGCCAATTACGGCCTTGCAACTGGGTGACACGACTTCGGGAAGGACCTTCGACGTCTATTTCGACGACGTTGCCGTCGCTACATCACGCTTGCCGTGATCGTTCGGGGCCCGGCCTTTTGCATGCCCGATCGGCCGGGTCGCGTTCGAAGATGGCAGGCGTGATGAAGACAACGGGCCTGGCATCGGCACTACATTGGAGATGTGCACAAGTCGCTTGGGCGGATCGTTTGCCGCTTTACGACCCATGATTGGTGGGCGCTTTCTTATCCTCCCGCTCGGCGATGGGAATGCCACCGCTGTGGGCTGATCAGGGAGGACGTGCCCCTCGCGCCTTCGTCGTCCGGAGCCAATCCCGCACGAGTAAAGCGCCGCGCCAGCGGCGATCAGGCCGGCGAGGTCTAGCGCCGCAAGGGCATCTCGAGCTTGGCGCGCCGAAGTAGGCGGGTGCGCAGGCATCTCTTCCTCCCCGTGATTGGAAGAGCAGGTCGACTTTGGCGCCTGGGGCCGGCGAAGCCGGAAGCTCTTGGCAGCTCATTCGCTGCGTCGCGAGGCAAATCCAGCCAGGATTGAAGTGACTTCGCTGACTGGTGAAGCCGCCAGTCCCCTCGGGGCCCTCTGGTGGCACGGTGCGGGATGTTATCGCAGGACAGTGCGCGGTAGGCTCATGCAGGTTCAGGCTCAGGTTCGCCGGCCGCCGCCACGCTTTGGCTCGGCATGAAGGCTGCGACGCAGAGGGCAGCCGCCGCCGCTGCGGTGACGCCCATCCAGCCCGCGAGAGCAAAACCGTCCATGAATCCCAACCGGACCTGCAGAACCAGCAACGATTGGATCGCGCCGGCCAGGTGCCCTGCAACGGCCAGTCCCGTCGTAAGAGAGCCGTCGGCCAAATTGCGGATCGCGACCGGCAGGGCCGCCGTGGCGGGTTTCAATTCCCGTGCGTACTCCGAATTGAAGATGCTTCCAAACAGCGCCACGCCAAGCGCCCCGCCGATCTCCATTGCCGCCACATTGATCGCGGCGCCGATGCCTGTTTCCCGGGGTGCGAGGCTGCCCATCACTTCGTCGGTTCCTACCGTCAAGACGATACCCATGCTCAGACCGCCGGTGACCAGAATCCCGACAACGCCCACGTAGGTCGTGGCGGTCGTGAAGAAGAGTTCCTGCCCTATTGCCACGATCATCAAAACAAGGCCGACGGCCAGTGATAGGCGTGGTCCCGCCCGCGGGGCCAGGGCGCGT
>JAKAOC010000363.1 GCA_021823385.1 Actinomycetes bacterium | reverse complement strand
GATCGATTCCACGAGTCAATGCGGAAGAGATGGCCAGCACCAGCTGGGTCAACGCCTCGTTCTCGCTTCCACGGCGGCTCGCGACAAACGCCTTGACGGCATCGGAGAACTGCAGACTCAACTCTTCCAAGCTGGGTGTGCTCCAGGGGTGTGGCCCAAAGAGGAGCATGGCGAAGTGGTCGCCCGTGCTTGGAAGCACCAGGGCCTGGTCGACCAAGACCGGCCCGTTCTCCACCTGGTAGAACCGCGCGATTAAAGAGGCCTGCTCCTCCGCCAGGGTGAGCATGCGGGGGCGCGCGCCGTTCATGAGCCTGGGCACGCGCTGCTCGATGGTTCCGGCCGGGAGGAGGTGCGGTTCATAGGAGGTGGACGTCGTCACCTGAGGGCGACCGGTGCCGGCAGGGATGCGCATGACCGTGCGGTGCGCCCAGACCATGACCTGGCCGCTTGGCTGGTGTTCGACGACTAACCCCAAGGCGGAATGCGCGAGGCGCATCGCGTCCTCGAGGAGCTCGGAGAGCGACGCAGCAGCAGGATGGGTGTTACTCCCATCAGGCATCGTCACCTCCAATGCGGACCCTGCGACCTGTGCGACTCATGGGGACTCTTGGAGTCTCCCGGAGTACTACTGTATGCGCAAACGGGGAAGCTTCGCACGTGCCAACCGCCCAAATTTGCACGGTAAGTGACGAAACTACCACTCATCTAAGACCGCTGTTGCCTCCTGAAATGTTTCCCGCTGGCAAAATCAAGCGCCTTAGCGGCCGCTCTGAGTGGCGGGAATTTCTTCACGACGGCGCGCCGCCTCACCGGAATGGCCGGTGGGGGCGTGAACAGGGCGTGGCACTATGCTCTATGAGCGTCGACAAGGGCGCTTAGCTCAGCTGGTTAGAGCGCAGCCTTCACACGGCTGAGGTCGGGGGTTCGAGTCCCTTAGCGCCCACAAATAGTCGATGTGCGGACCATACGACATTCAGGCACTCAATATTGACCCTGGTCGGAGGGGCGTCCGACACCCGCTGGCTGAACGTGTTGACCTTCCATCGAACATGTGATGTTCGCGCTGCGGCGACGTCACCCCAAGGCCCGCTCTAGCCGCAGCCGAGCAGATTGGATCGTCATAGGCGACGAAATCCGTGAGGCCACCCTTCCGAGCCGGCGCGCTTGCGAGGTGAATCGCCTCAATAGTCCCGAGCGCCCGGGGATCAAGGTTGCGGCCTCCTCGGCGATTTGGATCACGCGAACCGATGCTGGCGCGGTTGAGCGACCGTTTGTGATGCGGTGGTATTGGTGAGTGCGGCGTGCCGACTCGCGGCCGCGGTGCCGACTGCCAGCTGAGCCATGCCTTCGTCAACCAGTGCAATGCCGGGGCTATTGACGGCCGCCCGTTCCTTTTGGCAATAAAGGGTGGGCCACTTGTGATGCAGCCGAAGACGGTGTCGCGGGAGCAGCGTGCGGATAGATTTGCGTGATGCTCCAAAGCGATTCGGCAATTGCCGCACAATACGACGGCAAAAGAGGAATTCGAATCAGGCGCGAGCTGGCCCTCGTGGTGTTGGACGGCCTGGTGCCGCTGCTGCCGGGCCTGGTCCAAAAGCTGTTGGGCGGCGGTGACAGGGGAGAGCATGCGGACACCCGCTTCGCGGTGCCGACATCGAGAGGCATCCTGGAGCGACTGCTGCGAATCGACGCGGTATATCTCGCCGTCCTGATTGCGTCGGGCGTCATCTGGTCCTTGTCTCCGATCCCCTCCGGCTTGCCAATCGTGGGCGGCATCGTCGACCACTTGAGGAGCGCGCCCGTCGCCGGGCTGCTTGAGGGCATCGGCCTCGGACTTGGACTCCTGGTTCTGGTATGGCGCCTGGTGGCCTTCGTCGGAGTCGCGGCCTGGATAATCATGCCGGGCTCCGCGGCATCCGGTCTTGCGTTCCTGCCGCCGGCAGGTCCGCGCCGACCGTCTCGGGCCACTCGGGAGCCGGCCAAGGCGGTCCCCAACGCAGCGCCCGGTAGTCCCGCCGCCTATCACCTGGCGGCGATTGCGGTCTATGGCGTCCTCGAGTCATATTTCGCGGTGACCACCAAGATCGGAACCCATCTGGCCACCGGACTGATCTCCGAACGTTCAGCGGACCCGGTCCTCTTCCTGTGGTACCTGGGATGGTGGCCGTTTGCCTTCGCCCACCACCTCAACCCCTTTCACACTTCGCTGGTATGGGCGCCGGGCGGATACGACCTTGCCTGGTCGACCCCGATCCCCTCACTGAGCGTGCTCGCGCTGCCGCTCACCAACGCCTCCAATCCGATGGTCAGCTATAACGCGCTCACCATCCTGGCCGCACCCCTGGCGGCTTACGCGGCCTTTCTGCTCGCGAACGAGCTTGGTATCACGCGGTGGTTCGCTGTGGCGGCCGGGCTCATGTACGGCTTCTCGCCCTACGTATTCGCCCAGGAGCGCGGCCACCTGAACCTGATCATCGCCTTTGTGCCTCCGTTGGTGGGGGTGATATGGCTCCGCTACCGGCGCGATCGCCTTGGGCGGCGGCCCGCCATCGCGCTCCTCGCAGTCATGCTGGCCTTCCAATTCGGTGTCGCCAACGAGATATACACCACCACTTGCATATTCTTTGCTCTCCTGCTGGCGGCGGACTACGGGTGGCACCGGAATGGTCCGAGGAGAATGCGCCGGCACGAGTTGGCCACCGCTTTTTGGGCCGTCCTGTGGTCAGCGGTGCTGGTCTCGCCGTATCTGTTCGAGATGGCGCTGCACTTTCACTCACGCGCGGTGAATTCCGCGGCGAACTTCGCCAACGACGTATATGGCATCGTCCTGCCCGACCCGCTTTCACCGTTCGGCCCGAACCTGCAGGCCTTGACCGGTTCGCTCCTGGCGAAGGGTTCCGAGCTGGACGGGTACATCTCTCTTCCGCTGCTGGCCCTCTTCGCCTACTTCGCGCTGCGGGCCTTCCGCTCGGAGAACTCCTCGAGGCTCCTTCGTATGCTCGCCGTCTTCGGTGTGGCGAGCCTGGCGATCTCGCTCGGCCCGGACTTGCAGGTTCGCGGTCAGTACTGGCTCCCGTCGTTCTCCTTGGCCGGGTCGCACAACATGGCCATCATGCCGTGGGCGTTGCCCGCCAAGCTCCCGATTCTTGCCAACGTCCTTCCCGACCGGATCTCCATGTACACCGCGCTCTTCTTTGCGCTCACCATCATGCGAGGCCTGCAGGAGCTGTTGGCTCGCCGGCCCGCGGATGCCGGTGGAGGCCGCATCCGGCCGGCCCACGCCGCGTTGGCCCTCGTTGCGGGACTCGGTGTTCTCGCCGAGCTTCCGTGGGCGCAAAGGAGCACCCTGGGTTTCCCGATCGACCACAGTGTCGTTCCCGCACTGTTTTCATCCCCCGAACTCGCCCATTGTCTCCCACCTTCGTCGGTGGCGCTCTTCTTGCCTTTCGCTGGCTCCGGATACGCGATGGGCGACCAGTTGGCTGCTCACTATTCCTTTGCGGTGGCGGGTGGCTACCTGGGAGGCGCGCCCGCATGGGCACAGGCCCAGCCTCTATATGCGCATCTCCTGGCCTACGAGCCACTACCTTCACAGCTCCGGTCGCAGTTGCCTGGGCTGCTTGGCCGGCTGGGCATAAACACCGTGGTGGTTCCGACCGGTGTCGGAGCTCCCTGGACCAGCTACATCTCGGCGCTGGGGCCAAC
>JAKAOC010000362.1 GCA_021823385.1 Actinomycetes bacterium | reverse complement strand
GGAGCTGGGAGGCGATGATAAGGGAAGAGCGCCCCACCCGGTCGTCGATGATGTCGAGCAGCTCTCTGCCGCCCTGCACCGAGACGGGGCTGAGGCCCAGGTCATCGATTTATCCCGATGTCGGGATAAATCGATTTATCCCGATGACGGTGTTATCCCGATGGGCAAAACCGACACGTCCTCTCACCTGCCACCGGAGCTAGTTTCAGCCCTGGCTTATCGGGATAATTACAGACTCTCAAGGAAAGCGAGCAGCTTGTCCGACGGTCTGAACCGGCCCGGCGGAGATGATGGCGGAGTGATCCGGGCTAGCGCGCGCTCCTTGACGCTCATATCCGCATGCAGGTAGGCATTGGTCGAACGCAAATCAGCATGGCCCAGCCACAAGGCGATTACCGCTGTGTCGACGCCTTCGCGAAGCAGGTTCATAGCGCAGGTATGTCGCAGTACATGTGGCGTGATGCGCTTGCCGGCCAGGGAGGGGCAGGACGTCTCCGCGGCCTTTTTATGTACAGCCAGCCGGGCCTCGACGGCATCGTCGCTCAGGCGGGATCCGGAACGGGTCGGGAAGGCGGGATCCGGGGCAGCGCCGGCGCGTTCGCGTAGCCAAACCCGCAGGATGGCCACGTTGGCCTTGGTGAGAGGCACCTGGCGCTCCTTTCTCCCCTTGCCGACACAGCGGACATGAGGGCCGTCCCCAAGATGGACGTCGCCGCAGCGAAGCCCGGTCAACTCCGAGAGCCGCAGGCCGGTCTGCGCGCCAAGAGCAATGAGGGCATGGTCGCGGCGGCCCTCCCAGCGCCGCCGGTCACAGGCCCCGAGCAGGGCCTCCAACTCCGTTGGCTCGAGAAAGCACACCAGCGCCTTGTCGTAGCGCTTCTGGGGGATGGCGAGCACCTGGGCGATAAGTCCGGCGTGCTCGGGGTGGCGCAGCGCGGCGAAGCGATAGAGCGAGCGGATCGCGGCCAGCCGCGCGTTGCGAGACCTGGCGCAGTTGTGACGTTCGGTCTCCAGGTGATCGAGGAATGCACAGATAGTGTCGGGACCCAGATCCTCCCAGTCAAGCTCGCAGGGGGCTTTGTGGCTGTGGTCGGCTGCGAAGCCGACCAGGAGCACCATGGTGCGGCGGTAGGAGCGTAGGGTTGCCACGCTGGCCTGGCGTTGCTTGGCCAGGCGCTCTGTGAAGAAGAGCTGCAGAGTGGGGGCGAGCGCGCTCACAGGTGAGACCTCTTCTCGAGCCGCGCCGCGGCCAGCTCCAGAAGCTCCGGAGCGGCCGAGAGGTACCAGTAGGTGTAGCCCGGGGTGAGATGGCCAAGATAGGTAGAGAGCCTGGGCAGCAGCCGCCCGACGTCCTCGCCGTCGCGATACCAGCGAACCAGCGTCTTTAGGGTAAAGCTGTGCCTTAGGTCATGCACCCTCGGTGGTCGGGGCGAGTCCGCCCCCACCCCGGTGATGCGAATGAGCTCTCTGAACTTGGCGCCGAAGTCGGAAGCGAATATCGGCGTGCCTTTGGCCGAGGTGAAAAAGTTCTTGGCCACCGGGTGCGGCACCACGCGGTCCCGGATCTCTGCGTAGGCCCGGAGAGCTTGTGCCGTAGAGGAGTCGATGGGAACCTCCCGGCTCTTGCCGAACTTGGTATTGCGCACCGTGATCACCTCCTCGGCCCAGTCGAGATCCGCCCGGCCCAAAGCGATGGCCTCACCCACTCGCATGCCGGTGGCGGCCAGGAGGCCGATCATGGTGGCTTGGGTGGCCGCGCGAAGCGGGGTGGGAGTGATGCTTGGGACCGCGGCCATGAGGGCGGCGACCTCGGCGTCGGAGTAGATGTAGGGCTGGCGCCAGTGGGGGCGGAAACTGACCAGGCCAAGCGGGGGAACCTGGTGGGAGGGGTCGATGCCCGACATGTGGCGCGCGAAGCCCCGCACGGCGATCATCCGGTGCATCCATATAGAACTTGACGCAGAGCCCTCGGGCTGGGTGACCCAGGCCAGGGCGTTGTCAACGGTTATATGAGAAGCTCCGGTCTCCTCCAGATAGGAGACGAAGCGGGGCAGCAGCCGGGCGGCATCGGCCAGTTGGTGGCCCAGGGCACGGCGCAGGCGGAGGTACTCCTCCAGGTGTTCAGCCAAGCTCGTCATGGCCGGGCCCCCGGCCAGGGACGAGCGACGCTGCGCAGGGCGGCCCGGTCCACCTTGGCGTAACCCGCCGTGGTGGCCAGGTCCGAATGCCTGAGTACCTGGGCGATCTCGGCCAGATCCCCACCTTGGCGCAGCATCTCGGTCGCCAGGGCATGACGAAGGCGGTGGGCACCAACCTCGGGCAGTCCCGCCCTTTTGCAGGCGCGCTGGACGATGTCGGTAATCGAGCAGGGACGGATGGGGACGAAGGGCGCGTACAGGGTGAGCACCACCCGACGGCTTGCACATGGCGGGCGGGCGTTGCAGATGTAGTCGGAGAGCGCCTCGCCAACCTCGGCCGGCAGGGGTAGCCGGTCGTGCCGGCGGGCCTTGCCCCTCACCAAGATCTCCCCGGCTCGCCAATTGATGTCCCCCAGCTCCAGGGCCGCCACCTCTCCTGCGCGCAGCCCCAGCCTGGCCAGGAGCACCAGGACCGCCCGGTCGCGGCGCCTGGAGGTGGTTGAACCCTGACACGCGGCCACCAGGGCCGCGACGTCGGCCTGGGCCAAGGTCGCAGGCAGGGATGTCCCCCTCCAGGTCGCCACCGGAGGCATGGCGGCACCCAGATCGGCGTCGATGATGCCGGCCAGATAGAGGAATCTGAGCAGTGCCCGCAGGTCCGCGGCCTCGCGCTTGGCGGAGGCGATCTTCAACCTGGCCAGGGTCCGGAGCATATAGGCGTGCACCTCCGCGTTGGTGAGGCCCTCGGCCCCGGTTGCGGATCCCGGCCTCGATGCCCGCTCGGTGAGAAAACGCCGGGCGAATGTCAAATAGCGGCTTGCCGTTGTCGCCGCCAGCCCCCGGTCCTGGATCAAGTGATAGCTGTAGCTGCTCAACAGGTCATCCATCGGAGTCGGCGCGCTCGGCGGCTCGGCGGGCATGGCGCCCTGGATGCGCAGGAATTCAAACATCGGCGCCAACGACGCCAGGGTTGGCACCCGCTTGGGGTTGCGGCCGCGCAGCACCTCCAGGAACGCCAGGGCGGCGGCACCCGAGAGCTCGCCTACGGCGAGACCCTCATGGCTCATCCAGAGGTCAAGCCGCCTCATCAGCAGCAGGTAGCGCTTCACTGACGTAGCGGGATGACCGGCTTCGACGAGGTGGCCCCTGAAGGCCTGAGCGTAGGCAGCGAGCGGCCCTTCACCTCTGATCCAGCAGTCTTTGCGCATCCCTCACTCCTCTCGGGAGCCGGCGGCTCCACAACAGGAAAGGTATCGCTCCGAAGCCCGTAATTATCCCGATAAGCCAGGGCTGAAACTAGCTCCGGTGGCAGGTGAGAGGACGTGTCGGTTTTGCCCATCGGGATAACACCGTCATCGGGATAAATCGAGGACCACAACGTCGATGCGGGCCAGCTTTCCGGCGAAGGAGCGGTAGGTGCCGTCAAGGCGGGCCGAGCCGATCTTGTCTATCAGGGCCGAGGCGCGGAAGTAGCGTGCAGTCGCCCCCTGGCGGATGGCGGCGGTGGCCAGCGCACAGGCCAGGTAGGTCTTTCCCACCCCGGCCGGGCCCGTTACCAGAACGTGGTTGTGGTGC
>JAKAOC010000361.1 GCA_021823385.1 Actinomycetes bacterium | reverse complement strand
AGGGATTCTCGTTCATAGCGAGGCCCCACTCGTGCCCGATGATCATCTGGATCGCCAGCGCGCGGCGCACCGACTCCTCCGACGGCGTGGTGATCGCCTCGTCGTAGGCGTTGGTGTGAAGGCTGTTGGCGTTGTCGTAGATGGCGTTCAACGCCTGAAGCGTCGTTCGGATGTCGTTGAAGTCGATCTCCTGGGCGTGCAGCGAGCGACCCGAGGTCTGCACGTGGTACTTCAGCTTCTGGGAGCGCTCTTTGGCGCCGTACTTGTCGCGCATGGCCACAGCCCAGATGCGCCTGGCCACCCGGCCCAGCACCGAGTACTCCGGGTCCATGCCGCTCGAGAAGAAGAACGAGAAGTTCGGTGCGAAGTCGTCGATGCGCATGCCGCGCGCGAGATAAGCCTCGACGTAGGTGAAGCCGTTGGCAAGGGTGAAGGCGAGCTGGGTAATTGGGTTGGCACCGGCCTCGGCGATGTGATAGCCGGAGATGGAAACCGAATAGAAGTTGCGCACCCGATGCTGGATGAACCACTCCTGGATATCGGCCATCATCCGCAAGGAGAACTCGGTGGAGAAGAGGCAGGTGTTCTGGCCCTGATCCTCCTTCAAGATGTCCGCCTGCACCGTTCCGCGCACCACCGAGACCGCGTGAGCGGCGAGCTCGGCATCCTCGTCGGCATCCGGATCCCTGCCGTGGGAGGCGCGGAACTTGGCGCGCTCCTGGTCGATGACGGTGTTGAAGAAGAAGGCGAGCATGGTCGGCGCCGGACCATTGATTGTCATCGAGACCGAGGTGGAAGGCGACGTGAGATCGAAACCGTCATAGAGGGCGCGCATGTCCTCCAGGGTGGCGATGGATACCCCGGAGGTGCCGACCTTTCCATAGATGTCCGGGCGCTCGTCAGGATCGCGCCCGTAGAGCGTCACCGAGTCGAAGGCGGTCGAAAGGCGCTTGGCCTTGCTTCCCGCCGACAGCAATTTGAAGCGGCGGTTGGTGCGGAAGGGGTCCCCTTCGCCCGCGAACATGCGGGTCGGATCCTCCCCCTCCCGCTTGAACGGGAAGACGCCGGCGCTGAAGGGGAAGCTCCCGGGCAGGTTCTCCTTGCGCCAGAAGCGGACCAGCTCGCCGTGATCGCGGAACTTGGGAAGCGAGACGCGCCGGATGTGGCTGCCTGAGAGCGACTCACGGGTGAGCTCGGCGTGCAGCTTGCGGCCCCTCACCTCGAAGGAGGCCTTTTCGCCCGAGTAAGCGGCTACCACCTCCGGCCAGCCGGCGATCTCTTCGCGCACGGCGGCGGGCACATCGGCCTCGGCCGACTCGACCAGCTTGGCCAAGGCCGTCGCATCCTGGTCAACGGCCTCCAGCTCTCGGCGCGCAAAGTCAAGGCTCTGCAGGCGGGTTGCCGCCTCGGCGATTCGCTCGGTCTCGGCGTGGTAACGGCGGACGGACTCGGAGATTTCGGAGAGGTATCGTACGCGCGCCGGGGGGACGATCTGGGCATTGTGGCTGGAGTGGCGCACCGAGACGTGCTCCAGGCTCCCGGCCCCTACCGCGAGGCCGCGCTCGGAGAGCACATGGCGGAGGTGCTGATAAAGAGCGGTTACGCCGTCGTCGTTGAAGGACGCGGCGGAGGTGCCGAAGACCGGCATCTCCTCCGGGCTCGAGCCGAAGGCCTCGCGGTTGCGCATCATCTGACGGGATACCGCCCGCAGCGCGTCCATGGCGCCACGCCGCTCGAACTTGTTGATGGCCACCGCATCGGCGAAGTCCAGCATGTCGATCTTCTCGAGCTGGCTGGCGGCACCGTACTCAGGGGTCATCACATAGAGGGAGCTGTCGACGAATCGGAGAACGCCGGCGTCACCCTGCCCGATTCCTGGAGTCTCCACTATCACCAGGTCGTTGCCTGCGGCCTTGGCCACCGCGATGAGATCGGTAAGCGCGTCGGGCAGTTCGTGGTGGCCACGTGTGGCCATCGACCGGAAGAAGATCCGCTCTCCGTCCAGGGAGTTCATGCGGATCCTGTCGCCGAGCAGCGCGCCGCCCCCGCGGCGCCGGGTGGGATCGCAGGCGATCACGGCGATGCGCAGGGTGTCCTTCTGGTCCACCCGGAAGCGGCGCAGAAGTTCGTCCGTGAGCGAGGATTTGCCCGAACCGCCGGTGCCGGTGATGCCGAGCACGGGGGCGGACGACCGCTTGGCGGCCTCAAAGATGCCCGCTGCCAGCTCGCCTTCCAGGCGCCCTTCCTCCGCACAGGTCATTGCCCTGCCCACCGCGGGACGGCTCCCGGCCAGCACCTCTTCGAGGTCCGGGATGCCCCTTTCCGCCAGATCGAAGTCGGCGTCACGTATGACGGAGTTGATCATGCCCGCCAGCCCCATCTTCTGGCCGTCTTCGGGCGAGAAGATGTGCACGCCGCGCTCACGTAACCTGGCGATCTCCTCGGGGACGATCACCCCTCCACCCCCGCCGACCACCTTCACGTCGCCGCGGCCGGCAGCCTTCAGCAGCTCGACCAAGTACTCGAAGTACTCCACGTGGCCGCCCTGATAAGAGGAGACGGCGACGCATTGCACGTCCTCCTCCACCACGGCGTCCACCACCTCCTTCACCGAGCGGTTGTGGCCGAGGTGCACCACCTCGGCACCCTGGGACTGCATGATGCGGCGCATGATGTTGATGGAGGCGTCGTGACCGTCGAAGAGGCTCGAGGCGGTCACCACCCTCACCGGATTCTTTGGCTTGTAAAGGCTCTGCTTCGTCACGGATGCTCCAGATCTCCGCGGTTGCCGCCGTCCCGGTCGGTGCCGCAGTCCCGATTGCGCCCCGGTTCTCTCGGCCGAGGCAAACTCTGACATATCCAATATTAGGACATCCAACTATTTTATGTCAATGGATAGGTGCCGATGCGTTAGAATCGTTGCATGCCCGACGAGCAGCAGAGCGGACTCCCTTATGACCCCATCGAAGAGGCACGGCGCCAATGGGAGGCGCACGGCTGGGAAGAGGGCGCCCAGGGGATGGCCGCCGTCACCTCCGTCATGCGGGCGCAGCAAATCTTCATGGCGAGGGTCGAGGCGGTGTTGAGGCCGCTGGGGATCACCTTTGCCCGCTACGAGACGATGATGCTTCTCTACTTCTCCAGGCGGGGAGCCCTGCCGATGGGAGTGATCGGCTCAAGGCTGCAGGTTCACCAGACCAGCGTCACCAACGCCGTGGACCGCCTCGAGGCGGCCGAGCTGGTCAAACGCACTCCACACCCATCGGACAGGCGGGCCACCATCGTGGAGATCACCGAGGCCGGGCGCGCCCTGGCCCTGAAAGCCACCGAGGCCCTCAACGCCGAGGTCTTCTCGCGTCCCGGACTCGACCAGGGTGACATGGCCGGGCTGGTGGGGATACTTGCGCGCCTGCGCAAAGGGGCGGGCGACTTCTGAACCAGGGGCCGCGGCCCGCCGCTCAGTAGGTCTGCGTGGTCCCGCCCATGCGCCGGGTGATCTCGCCGGCAGCGCTAAGCACTGGATCCAAAAGCCGCTGGACCAGCTGCTTCCTGGGGTACTCCGCGCTCGGCACGGCCACGTTGATTGCCGCTACCACCGCGCCGTCGGCCTGGCGGATGGGCGCGGCTATCGAGCTCAGGCCGGGGATGGCCTCCTCCTGCTGGATCAGATACCCATCGGTCCGGGCAGCGTCCAGCTGTCCGGAGAGCTCCTCC
>JAKAOC010000360.1 GCA_021823385.1 Actinomycetes bacterium | reverse complement strand
GACCTTCAGCTCGCGGGAAACGCGAAGCGTCTCACGCCCGTCCATATCCAGCACGGCGACCGTGACCGACCCTCCGGAGGCAAGGTCCGAGATTGCCGAGCCGGACCGGCGCTTGCCCTTCGCCTCCAGGTATCGGCCGAAGAGAATGACCGCCACCACCACCGACGCCGTCTCGAGGTAGATGTCGGGGTGCATGTGGCTGGTCGCGCCGGTGAAGGAAAAGTTCATACGGAATCCCTGGTCACCGGCCTTAGTGAAAAACAGGGCGTAAATCGACCAACCGTAGGCCGCCAGGGACCCCATCGAGATCAAGGTGTCCATGGAGAACGACAGGTGCTTCGCAGAAGCCCACGCCGCTTTGTGAAAAGGCAGGCCTCCCCAGAAGACAACGGGAGTGGCCAGGGTGAAGGCGAGCCATTGCCAGTTGCGGAATTCCAGCTGCGGAATCATCGAGAGCAACAGTACGGGCACGGATAGCGCGGCCGATAACACGAGCCGCTGCAATAGCTCAGCGGCGTGATCGCGCAAGTGGCCGCCACCAGCAGCCGGCTCCTCATCTGGCTCGTCCTTGACCAGTTCAGCACCGTAGCCGATCGCTGTCACCGCAGCCAGCATCTCATCGGTGCTGACGACCGCCGGGTCAAACGTGACGCTCGCCTTTTCAGTGGCGAAGTTGACCGTCGCGTTAGCTCCAGGCAGCTTGTTCAGCTTCTTTTCGATCCGCGCCGCACAGCTTGCGCAGGTCATCCCCTGCAGGTCCAGCTCGACCTGGTCAAGCTTCACCAGACCCCTGGCATCTCCCAGGCCCGCAGCCGACTCGACCTTGGTCACGGCAACCTCTATTCGGTGACGGCGAGCGCCTCGTAACCCGCTTCGTCGATTGCGGCAACGATGGCCCCGTCGTCCAGGGAGTCACCATCTACGGTTACCAGCTTGGTGTCAAGGTTGACGTCGAACTTGGCAACACCCGGCACTAGGGCCAGCTCGTCCGAAACGGCCTTGACACAGTGCTGGCAAGTCATCCCGTCGACCCGGTAAACCTTTGTAGCCATCAGAGTCTCCTTCTTTGCGAATCTACCCTACCCCCCTAGAGTATACTGTTGGCGGGATCAAAACAAAGCGAAGACCGAGACGGAGTCGACATGGAGCAAGAGATCGAACATGATGTCGAAGCCGAGGGCCACGTCGAGCGCGGCTACACGGCATCGAAAGATGACCTCCTCTCAAGGCTGGCCAAGATTGAGGGCCAGATCCGCGGCATTAGGCGCATGGTCGACAACGACCGCTACTGCATCGACGTCATCACGCAGATCTCCGCTGTGCAGGCGGCGCTGGGCAAGGTGGAGCTAAGCCTCCTAGAGGGCCATATGCTCCACTGCCTTCTCGGCCACGGCGGCGGACCGGACACCCCGGAAGCTCAGACTGCCGAGGTTATGAGCGTCGTTGCCCGGATGATGTCGAAATAGAGATCCAGGATCAGCCGAGCATCACGAGCCCGTCGGCCGCCTGCCTGGCGTGATACGACGAGCGGGTATTCGGCGACGATTCCACGTGGCGAATACCGAGCGCCTCTCCGTACGCCTTCAGCTCGGCAAACTCCTTGGGCGTATACCACCGCGCAACGGGAAGATGCTTCCTGGTAGGACGCAGGTACTGGCCGATGGTGACGATCTCGACGCCCACCGCGGCCAGATCGCGAAGCGTCGCTTTGAGTTCGTCCATCGTCTCGCCCATGCCCACAATGATCCCCGATTTGGCGACAAGGCCCCTGTCGACCGCACCGGCAAGCACTCGGAGGCTGCGCGCGTACGACGCCTGGGGACGCACTGCCCGCTGGAGACGGACGACGGTTTCGATGTTGTGGTTAAGCACTTCCGGGCGGGCGTCATAGATCGCCGAGAGCGCCTCTTCGCTCCCCTTGCAGTCCGGAATGAGCACTTCCACGCTCACTCCGGTGGTGCGCTTGCGGATCTCAGCGATTGACTCGACGAACCCGCTGATACCGCCATCCTCGAGATCGTCGCGTGCGACGGCGGTGATCACCGCGAATCGAAGCCGCATCTCTTCGACCGCGGCTGCAACCCGGCGCGGCTCGTCGGGATCCATGGCTTTTGGCCTGTCAGTCTTCACCAGGCAGAACCCACACGAGCGCGTGCAATCCTCACCGTTGATCATGAAGGTTGCGGTTCCCTGGGACCAGCATTCGAAAATATTCGGGCACCCGGCTTCTTCGCAAACCGTCACGAGCGAGAGGCCACGCATGGTGCGCTTTAGATCCTGGTACTCATCGCCCATGCTGGAGCGGAGCTTGACCCATTCTGGCTTGGAAGACGAGATGGAGATGCCTTCAGCGGTGGAAACACCGGCGCTGGCGAGGCGTCTATCCAGGGAGCGCTTCTCCGCCATCTGCGGAGAAGGCTCGGCGCGCAGTATCTCCCCGCTTTCGGCTTGGGCCAGGTACCCCGAAGAGGAGGAAACACCGTAGAAGCTGTGCGCGGGGCGCTCAAAAACCTCCGGCGCAACTTCGGCTACCGACGCGACAACTTGCTCGACGGTTGCGTCGGAGCCCTCCGCCGCCATCGACGTCACCTCGTAGTCGGAGATGCCACACGGCACGATGTGGCCAAACATGCCGAGGTCGGGATTAACGTTGAGAGCGAAGCCGTGCATCGAGCGTCCGCGGCTGATGCGGACTCCTATCGCGGCAATCTTCTTGAGTTTTCCATCGGCCGACCACGTCCAGACTCCGGGAAACCCTTCGTGACGGACCCCCGAGATGCCGTGGCGCGCCAACGCGCGGATGACCAATTCCTCGACCTTGGCCACGAATTCTGGCGTTGCGTTGCTCCGCAGAGGGACGTCGAGAATCGGATATCCGACCAGCTGGCCAGGACCGTGATAAGTGACGTCGCCACCACGGTCGACGCTTATCATCTCGGCCCCCACTGTGGCTGGGTCGACAAGAATGTGGCCGGGATCCGTCCGCACTCCGAGCGTATACACGTGGTTGTGCTCCAGCAACAACAGATGTTCCGCGGAACCGGCGAACAGCCGGTGCTGCAGGACATATGCGTCGGAGTAGGCAACCTTGCCGAGCCAACGGATCTCGAGCACTTCGCCTCCTGGGGTCGCAAACTCTCCCGCCGCGCCAACTAGCACGCGGCGCCAAGGCGCGCCGGGGCCGTTCGTCCCCGGCGCTAAAGAGAACCTGAGCCTAGAACTCCTGGGCCCAGTTCCAAGTCTCGACGATCTCCTTCATGCGGGCCAGGAAGGCCGCAGCATACGCTCCGTCGATAACGCGGTGGTCAAACGTTAGGGCAAGCACGCCAACCGAATGGATCGCGATGCTCTCCGTATCATCGGGCAGCGTGACAACGACCGGCTTACGCTTCACCCCGTCCGTCGACAGGATCGCGACCTGGGGTTGGTTGATGATCGGCGCCGTCATGAAGGTTCCATAGGGGCCGGGATTGGTGATGGTGAAGGTGCCGCCCGCCAGTTCGTCGGCGCTCAGGCGCTTCGACCTGGCGCGGGTGGCAAGATCCCGAATCTCACGCGCCAAGCCCTTCAGCCGCTTCTGATCCGCCTCTTTGATAACCGGGGCAATCAGCCCGTCCAGATCGAGATCGACCGCGATCGAAAGGTTCAAGTCCCGATGCACGACAAGCGCTTCGTCACCTACCGAGGCATTCAAGTGCGGGAAGGTCCAGATCG
>JAKAOC010000359.1 GCA_021823385.1 Actinomycetes bacterium | reverse complement strand
GCCACGCTGGAACGCCTAGCCCAGGCAATAGAGCAGCCGGTGGCGGTGGGGGAGGACGGCAGCGTGGCCTCCCTGTCCGCCTCCATGGGCATGGTGCTGTGCAAGAAGGAGGGGGTCGACGCCGACGCCCTGCTCAGGCTGGCCGACCATCTGATGTACGAGGTCAAGAGGTCGGGAGGCGACGACTTCGTTATCGAAGAGGCCTGAGGCCCGCCGGGCCCGGAGAGTTGGGGATGGGGTCCTGGCTCTCCGGGCGCCATTGGGGCGGGGGCGATCCGGCGTCGGGGTGGCGCCGCCGGATCGCCGGATGCCGTCGGGGTTAGGCCGGCTCCGCTCCTCGAGGCACCATTCTTTCCTCGCAACTTGAAGGGGAGCCGAATCCGGGATTAACGCCCGGCGAATTCCCGGACAATCTTTGCCGCCTCCCGCGCGCCGCCAAGGGAACCGCGGTTCCCGTCGGGGCTATGCTCGTGGCCATGGCCTTGGTCAAGGAGTTCTACAAGCTGGAGGGGCTGGGCAACGACTTCCTCGTCGCCTTTTGCACCGAGCTTTTCGAGCCGGCGACCGACGCCGTCCGCCGGCTGCTCGACCGCAGGCTGGGGGTCGGGGCCGATGGCCTGATTCTTGCCGTTCCGGCCGGTGAATCGGCGCTGACCATGGCGCTCTACAACTCCGACGGCACCCGCGCCGAGATGAGCGGCAACGGCATCCGCTGCCTGGGACATGCCGCTTACGCGGCCGGGATCGCCCCGTTCGGGCCACTCGAGATCACCACCGATGCGGGGCTGCGCCTCTTGAGCGCCAAGGGTGGCGACCCCGCGGGCGCCATGCTCATCGAAGCGGAGATGGGCAAGGTCGCTTACCTGAGCCCCCCGTTCGCCCGTGCCGCCTCCTTCGATGGGCACCACTGGCGTGGAACCGAACTCGAGGTGGGAAACCCGCATCTGGTCTTTCTGCCCGAGGAGGCGAGCCTTATCGACGCAGGGCTCTCCCGGCTTCCGATAGAGATCCTGGGCCCCGAGCTCGAAGCGGGTTATCCGGCGGGCACCAACGTCGAGTGGGTGGAGCTTGAAGCTCCCTCTCTCGCACGGCTCCGGGTCTGGGAGCGCGGTGCGGGAGTCACGTTGGCCTGCGGAACGGGCTCGACCGCATCGGCGTTCCTCCTTCTCGACCAAGGCCTGGCCAGTGG
Source organism: Actinomycetes bacterium (assembly GCA_021823385.1). Next base: position 2,526 of record JAKAOC010000359.1, on the reverse strand, counting down.
CGAGGTGGAGGTGCGCAACCCGGGCGGCACCCTGTGGGCCAGGCGGGGAGACGCGGGGGAGATGCACCTGCTTGGACCGAGCACGCTGATCGCGACAATGACGGTCGCCGATTCGTTCGGCCTGTCGGCTTGATGTCCGAGGCGCGCCTCCCATGACGCTGATCGAGAGGAGCTTTCGCGAGCGAATCGTGATCGTGGGCGCCACCCTCTCGGGGCACGACCCGGAGGAGACCGACGAGTCCTTGGACGAGCTGGCGCTACTGGTCGACACGGCCGGCGCCGACGTGGTCGGGCGGCTCACCCAGCGCCTCAGCACTCCCGATCCCGCCTACTACATCGGCCGGGGCAAGGTGGAGGAGCTTCGCGACCTCTCCTATGCCACGGACTGCGACACCGTCATCTTCGACGACGAACTCAGCCCCGCTCAGCAACGCAACCTGGAGAAGATCCTGGGCCGCACCGCCATCGACCGCACCGCGCTCATCCTCGACATCTTCGCCCAGAACGCCAAGTCGATGGAAGGCAAGGCGCAGGTGGAGCTGGCGCTTCTCAACTACCGGCTGCCACGGCTGCGGGGACGCGGAGCCCAGCTCTCCCAACAGGTTGGCCGTATTGGGACCCGGGGCCCGGGCGAGACAAAGCTGGAGGAGGACCGGCGCCGGATCCAGTCCCGCATCGCCCGCTTGAAGCGGCAGCTGGCGGAGTTCCAGAAGACTCGGCGGGTGCAGTCAAAGGCCCGCGGGGAGAGCCGGGTTCGCAACGCCTCCCTGATCGGCTACACCAATGCCGGCAAGTCCTCCTTGCTGAATGCGCTGACTCGTGCCGACACCCTGGTCGAGAACCGGCTCTTCGCCACGCTCGACACCCGCACCAGGCGAATGCAGCTGGCGGGAGGGGAGACCTTCCTGCTCTCGGACACGGTGGGCTTCATCCGCAAGCTTCCCCACCAACTGGTGGAGGCGTTCCGGTCCACACTGGAGGCCGTGACCGAGTCCGACTTCTTGATCCATGTGGTCGACGGCTCCTACCAGGACCCTCAGGCCCAGGTGAAGGCGGTGCGCGAGGTGCTTGCCGAGATCGGAGCCGAGGAGCTTCCCCAGCTGCTGGTCGTCAACAAGTGCGACCTGGTGGGCAACCTGGACGGTCTGCGGCGCGACTTCCCCGATGCGGTCTTCGTCTCCGCACTCACCGGCTTTGGCCTGGCGGAGCTGAGGGAGAGGATCGCGCGAATGGTCAGGGCGGCAGCCCGAATCTACGACCTGCTGATTCCGGCCTCCCGGGGTGACGTCCTGGCCCGGCTGCATGCCGAGGGCCAGATCCTGCAGTCAACGCTGAAAGGCGAGACCTACCTGGTCACGGCACGTCTCGAACCCGCCTCGCTGTCGTTGTTCAAGGAGTTTCTGCCCGAAGGAGCCTTGGACCCGAGGAACCCTTAGCAGTACGCTTCCAGGCGGTCCAGGTAGCGCTCGAGGTCATAGACCATGGCCTGCTTGGCGGCGTCGGGACGCACGGTCTCGTTCGGCCCCGGTCCCGCCGGGCTCCATGCGACCGCGGCGGATTCAAGCGAGCCCAACAACCGTCGAAGTGATTGCGTAGAGCGGGGGTCCGCGCTGGGCAGGTACTGGTCGACCGAGGCGTAGGCGAGAAGCAGGTCGCCCCGGACCTCGTCCGGCTGATGGACAGAGTCCCTAAGCGCGTTGTCCAGATAGCGGGAGGTGCTCGTAATTGTTGGGCACTCGTAGCCAACTATGTAGGTGGTGCTGTTCATCCAGGTCCCGTGTGCTCCCACCGCCAGCTGCTCACAGGCGGAGGTGGCAAGGGCCAGCACCACCATGAGTCCGATGGACAGGGCTCTCCGCATGGGGGGGAATTTATCCGTGCGACTCGGTGACTTTTAGGGTCCATTGGCCGTGCCGCCCCCGACAAACGGCACCTGCTGACAACATCCGTAGCGCATCGGCCGCCGGTCTCCCGTGGCCCGCGGGTGGGACCTTTAGTATGGCCCTATGACCGCAGGATTCCAGCCGCCCCCCTATCCCCAGGACCGCCTGGCGGAGATCCGCCGCCTACCCGCCAAGGCGGGGCTCGAGCTGGTGGACCTCTCAATTGGGACGCCGGTCGATCCGGTGCCTCCTCTGGCTATGGAGCTGGCGGCCAGCCTTTCCCTTGCTCGCGGCTATCCCAGCTCGCCCGGATCGGTGCAGCTGCGTGAGGCGGCCTCGGCGTGGATGCAGGCTCGCTTCGGAGTGGAGGTGCCCGCCGACCAGGTGGCGGCGACGGTGGGAAGCAAGGAGTTCGTGGCCGGCCTGCCGGCGTACCTGAAGCTGCGCGACCCCTCCCGGGACGTGGTGCTCTATCCCGCCGTCTCCTACCCGACCTATGCCATGGGCGCCGTGCTGGCAGGCTGCCGGCCGGTCGGAGTCGAGGCCGCTCCCGATGGTGAGCTCGACCTTGCCTCGGTCGAGCCCGAACTCCTCGACCGCGCTCTGTGCTGCTGGGTCAACACTCCTGCGAACCCAACCGGGA
>JAKAOC010000358.1 GCA_021823385.1 Actinomycetes bacterium | reverse complement strand
TCCTGTTTCCGCGCCAAGGACGAGATGAGCGCATCGCCACTGGCCACCGCGCCTCTCAGCCATTTTGGTCCTGCCAGCCCACCGCGCCGCTTCGACGCCTCTTCGGCCACTTTTGCCGCCGCCTCCGACGCCGCCACGATCAGCCTCGGCGAGGCGGGAAGCTCGGCGGCGTGCAAACCGGGGAGTTGACCACGGCGAGGCAGCAGTGGCGTCAGGTCGAAGTCGTGATGCACGGCGGCGGTGGCCACCACCATGTCACCCGCGGTCAGCGCCTCGCCGAGTGACCCGGCCAGCCCGGAGACGAGCAGAGCCGATGGCCGATAGCGCAGCACCAGCTCGCTGGCGGCGATGGTTGCATTCACCTTGCCTATTCCCGAATGCGCCAGCACGACTGGGGTGCCGTTGATGCTCGACCGGTAGATCGGGCACAGTCCTTCGCGGGAAGGCGCGGCTCCGAAGTAGCGATCCCGCAGGATGGATACCTCCTGCTCCATGGCTACGACTATCCCAATGGCCGAACGCTCGGGCATGCTCATACCAGAGAACCTATTTCGTTGACTCTTCGCCACACTCCGATGCAACGCCGGGAAATCTATACTGCTTGCCATCATGCGAGTACTTTCAGGAATCCAGCCCACCGGTCACGTCCATCTCGGCAACTACCTCGGGGCGATTCGAGGCTGGGTGGAAGACCAGCACCATCACGACTCCTTCTTCACGGTCGTCGACTTGCACGCGATAACCCAGGACCAGGACCCGGCCGAGCTCTCGGCAGCCGTCCTCGAGCTGTATGCCACACTCCTCGGATCCGGCCTCGATCCCGAGCTGAGCACGATCTTCGCCCAGAGCCAGTTGAACGAGCACCCCGCCCTTGCCTGGCTGCTGGAATGCACCGCAACCTACGGCGAACTCCACCGCATGACCCAGTTCAAGGACAAAGGCAAGGGGTCCGAAAGCGTGCGCGCCGGACTCTTCACCTATCCGGTGCTGATGGCAGCGGATATCCTCCTGTACCAGGCGGACCGGGTGCCGGTAGGCGAGGACCAGAAGCAGCACCTGGAGCTGACCCGCGACCTCGCCATCCGCTTCAACCACCGCTTCGGGGAAACCTTCGTAATACCCGAGCCGGCCATCCCCAAGGTGGCGGCGCGGGTCATGGATCTGCAGAGCCCCGAGCGAAAGATGTCCAAGAGCCAGGCCACCCCGCTCGGCATCCTCTATGTCCTGGACAGGCCGGAGGAGATCAAGAAGAAGATCTCCCGCGCAGTGACCGACACCGAATCCCAGGCTGCCTATGACCCCTCGAAGCGCCCGGGTGTCTCCAACCTTCTCGAGATCTTCGCCGCGGTGTCCGGCACCCATCCGGCCCAAATCGCCGAGCGCTACAGCTCCTATGGGACCCTGAAGGCGGATCTGACCGCCGCGCTGGTGGCCGAACTCGAGCCGGTGCGGCTGCGAACCGAAGAGTATCTGGCCGATCGTGCCGAGCTCGTTCGCATAATGAACCATGGCGCCGAGAAAGCTCGTGCGGTCGCGGCCCCCACCTTGGCCCGCGCCAAAGAAGCGATGGGCTTCATCGTCGGCTGAGCGCGGCAGCGCCGGCTTCGTGGGCCGGCATCGATCCCAGCGGCTAGCGGTGCGCATTCTCCGCCCCGAAGGCGCACCCAGGATGCGGCCGGAGCACGTGCCGTGGCAAAATCGAACCATGGTGGTAAGAGCCGCGACCCGAAACGACGCCATCGGGGTCGGCATGGCCCACGTTCGCTCCTGGCAGGCCACGTACCGCGGCCACTTCCCCCAGGACTTCCTCGACCGCATGGACCCGGCCATGCGCGCCGCCGCCTGGGAGAGGTACTTGACCGAGGGCCCTCCTGAGCGCGAATCGCTCCTCGTCTGTGATCTTGACGGCGACGTGGTGGGTTTCGTCAGCACCGGTCCCTGCCGCGACGATGATGGGCGGTCCGGTGAAGTTCGAGCAATTTACCTACTACCGGATCACTGGGGCCGAGGGTTGGGACGGCCCTTGATGGGCGCCGCTCTAAGGGAGCTCGCCTCAGCCGGATTCGGCGATGCGATGCTGTGGGTGTTCGAGGATAATCGCCGTGCCAAAGCCTTCTACCGTGCCACCGGCTGGACCCCGGACGGTGGGGCGAGGGTGATCAAACCCTTCGGGTTCCCGATTCCCGAAGCCCGCTACAGGATCGACCTCGCCTGAAGGCGCCTACATCGCTCCCGTTGCGCAGCCATTGCGGATGATGCGCCTGGTCACAGTTTCGAGGCGAAGCGCTCCCAAGCCGACTGTCGCGTGATTCCCATAACCTGCCCTATGGCCGCCCAGCTTGCTCCGAGCTGACGGGCGCGGCCGACATATTGCGCCAGGGTGTACTCGGCCTGTCCGCCGGCCTTTGCGACCCTGGGGATGCCGGCCATAACCGCGTCCAGTCCCGCCTCGGCATCCCACACCGCAAGGTCCGGCGACGGCTCAGCACCAACCGAGCTGGACCGCGCTCCAATTATCGCGCTGCACAAAGCTACGCAAGCGTCGCAGATGTACACTCCGGGTCCCGCCACCAGAACCGCCACCTCGGCCTTCGGCTTGAGGCAGAACGAGCAGGCCGGAAGCGGGTCTTCTTGATCGCGCACCGCGCCTCACCTCCTTAGTTGTCAGGTTATACCTTACATCCTTCCGGGAAGCCGCGCGAAATGAATCCAGGTGATGTAGACGAACTGCGTCAATCGGCGCTGCGGCGCAGATTGACCGAGCGCAGGATGGACGCCGCTGCGCCCAGTCCCGCGGCTTCGAACTCGGAGGCCACCGCCTCGGCATCGGAAAGCGAACGGTTCTGGCTCATCTTGGCCTTGGCCTCGATGCGTTCGATAACCAGCTCGATACCGACTATCGAGGCCAGCATCCTGTCCACGTAGTCGTCTGGGGCATCCTCGACCCGCCAGCCCCTTCCAGCGGCCCGCTCGTGCAGCTCCGTCAGCTCACCCACGTTCTCGCGCTTCCAATCTTGGGCGTCGTGGACGCGAAGGACTCCGTGAAAGTGCAGAACCAGGTAGTTCCAGGTCGGAACGACGCGCGGATCGCTCTCCTTGCTCGGGTAGTAGGTCGGGGAAACGTAGGCGCCTGGGCCGTGGGCGATCACAAGTGCGGGGCTACCCGATGCGGTGCGCCACTGGGGGTTGGCAAGCGCCATGTGTCCTCGTAGGCTCCCGTACCCTTCCCCGGGCCGGTGGACCATAGGCATAAGCGTGGACTCCAAACCCGTGTTAGGGGCGGTGACCAGGTCCACGGCTCCAAGATTGGCCAGCATTTGTCCAAGCAGTTCCTCGCCGGCCTCGAAATGACCCTGAAGATACACGACACACTCCCTCTAAGACCTGCCTCGCGCCGTGGCGCCCCCCGATGGTAACTGCCTAGAGCGAGCTCAGCCAACCTTGTCACATCGTCTCCATATCATTGGCGCGCCACATAGGCTCTGAGCTGGGAAAACTAATTACACGGCTGTGTTTCCCGGCTCCTCCAAGAGATGAGGAGTCCGACTTGACAGAGTTGACCACGAACATTCAGCCCCAAGACGGCGCCCTTCCGCCGGCCGGCCGGGAGAACGCGCGTCCCGCCGCGGCCACCCGCGAGGGAGTACGGGTTCGCCGGCAGCCCAGCCACTGTTGTCCCGGCGGACTTGTCCAGCGCGCACCCGCCGTCGGACCGCAGC
>JAKAOC010000357.1 GCA_021823385.1 Actinomycetes bacterium | reverse complement strand
ACATGTCCTTTTTTCCACGGTGCTTACGGCCGGACGCGGCGTGCTCGCGCCGCGAGCGACAACGTCGCCGCTTTGCTCGTGCCGCGAGCGCGGGATATCACGTTCCGGGTACCATCGTCGCCGTCGCCCCACCGCGGGGACGGGGGAAATAGACCACGCATGGTCGGCTGGACGGAGCACACGGTTTCACGCCATGCGGCCGTTGTCTCCCGGCTCAGAGCGAGCGCGGCACGTACCCGGGCATGCAACAGCCCTGCCTGCACTCCCGAAGCGGCTTGAGCGGCATGGGGAGGGAGGGGGCGGCGAAGCCCGGTTCCTCCTGCTCTCGGACCAGATCGACCACGAGGTCTTCGAATCCCGGCGACGAGCTTGGAGTGGCCACCCTTGTGAAGCCGGCTCCCAGATCACGTGCCGTCGAAGCGGCGAGCGTGTCGAGGTCGTAGATGACCTCCATGTGATCGGAGATGAAGCCGATGGGGACGACCACGAAGGCGCCGGCGCCGTCTGCGTGCATCTCGTTCATGGCGTCCGAGATGTCCGGCTCCAGCCAGGGCTGTGACGGAGGGCCGCTACGGGATTGGAAGACTTGTGCCCAAACCGGCTGCCTCCCGGTCTCTTTGACCAGACGGGCGTTCACGTAGTCGCGCACGAAGCCGAGCTGGGCCAGGTATTCGCTGTTGGAGGCCATGGCGGTGGGAATGGAATGTGCGGTGTAGAGGATCCTTACCGCCTCCGCGCCGTGAACGGCCGCAAGGCGTCGGAAAGCCTCAATCGCGCCCTCGGCGAAGGGCTCCACGAACCGGGGATGATCGTAGAAGTGGCGGAGCTTCCAGAGCCGGATGGGCGGATTCGCCGGATCGGCGAGCGCTTCGGCCAGGTCGTCTCGGTATTGCCGGCATCCTGAGTAAGAGCCATACGCGGAGGTGACGAAGACGAGCGCCTCCTCGATGCCGTCTTCGCCCATCTGGCGAAGGGCTTCGCCCAGGTAGGGATTCCAATTTCGGTTCCCGTAATAAACGGGCAGCTCGCGGTCTGCGGCCACAAGGGCCGGTCGAATCCGCTCTATCAGCTCGAGGTTGATGGCGTTGATGGGGCTGCGGCCGCCGAAGAGGTGGTAATGACGGGAAACTTCGACCAGGCGCTCCGGAGGTACGGGCCTCTTGCGTGTGACGTTCTGCATGAACGGCAGGACATCGTCGGGGCCGTCCGGCCCGCCGAAGGAGAAGTAGAGGAGCGCGCGCTGCGCCAAATCAGGCGCCGCCTAGGCGGCCTTGGTGACCTTGCCGGAGCGTATGCAGGAGGTGCAGACGTTGATGCGCTTCTTGGAGCCGTTCACGAGGGCGTGCACTCTCTGGATGTTGGGATTCCAGCGGCGCTTGTTGCGACGATGGGAGTGCGAAAGCGACATGCCGAAGTGGGGACCCTTGCCACACAGCTCACAAACCGATGCCACCTTGGATACTCCTTCGCGCCTTCGAAAAAACAGCTGTTTCAGCATAGTGCCTTTGACGTCTGGCGGGGCCTCCCGCCTGGGATGTTCCAATAGCATTGCTGCGAGGTGTTTGCAATGGTTCAGAGGGGCCGCCTCCTTGCGGGGCTCTTGGTGCGCTACGCGGAGCTCCTGGAGGAGTACCGCGAGAGGATCAACCGGCTCAACGTCTATCCGGTCCCCGATGGCGACACGGGCACCAACATGTTCTTCACGTTGCGCTCCGCCACCGAGGTGCTGGAGTCGCGCGGAATTGCCTCCGGAGAGAGCCGAGGAACCACCGCCGACTTCATGGACGCCGGCAAGGCGGCGCTGCTCGGCGCGCGCGGCAATTCCGGCGTGATCCTCTCTCAGGTGATCGGCTCGCTCTGCAAGGTTTTCGGCGAGGACCCCGAAGAAGTGGCCGACCTGGGGACACTTGTGGCCGCCCTCACCCGAGCGGACGACCGGGCACGCGCAGCCGTGCTGAATCCGGTGGAGGGCACCATCCTCACCGTGATAACCGAGGTCGCCGGAAGGGCGCGTGAGCTGCTCGACGTGGGAGTGGAGCTGGCCGCGGCCGCACCTTCGTTACTGGAGGCGGCCGAGGCATCCCTTTCGCGGACGCCGGAGCTGCTCGAACAGTTGCGCAAGGCAGGGGTGGTGGATTCCGGCGGCGCCGGATTCGTGCTCATGGTGGCGGCTTTGTGCGAGGTGGCGGGAGCGGATGGCTTCGAGGAGGGCGGGCGCCGCGAGTTCGCCTTCGAGGCGGTGGTGCCGGAGTCCACGTCCAGGGTGGAGACGGTGTCCGCCGGCCCCGAGGACGGCCTTGGGCCGCGATTCGAGGTGATGTTCCTGCTGGAGTCGGACGACACCATGGTGGCGGGTTTCCGCGAGGTGTGGGCGGGCCTCGGAGATTCGATCGTGGTCGTCGGGCAGGACGGCACTTACAATTGCCACATCCACACCGACGACATCGGCGCCTCCATCGAGGCGGGTATCGAGGCCGGACGCCCTTTGCGCATCAGGGTTACGGACCTATATGACCAGGTCGCCGAAGAGAACTGGGTGGTGGAGGCACGGGGAGCCGGCGCTCCGGACCCTTATGCGCCGGCGAACAACGAGCCGGTGGAGACCGCCGTGGTGGTGATAGCCAACGGAGAAGGCATCGCCCGGATCTTCCGCTCCCTCGGGGTGCACCGGATTGTGATGGGCGGCCAGTCGATGAACCCCTCCACCGAGGAGATCCTCGCTGCCATCGAGGATGTGCCGGCCCCCGGCGTTATCGTGCTCCCCAACAACACCAACGTGACCCCGGTCGCTCAGGTGGCCGCTTCGCTCTCGGCGAAGGAGGTGGCCGTGATACCCACCAGCGGCGTCGTCGAGGGGATGTCGGCCCTGATCGATTACGACCCGATGAACGACGTCTCCTCGAACCTGAGCGTGATGCGCGCCTCGGCCAAGCGGGTGGCGGTGACCGAGGTCACCCAGGCCGTGCGCGACTACCGGTCCGAGATCGGCGAGGTGGCTGCGGGGGACTTTATCGGGCTCGGAGCCACCGGGGTGGTGGCGATCGCCAAGAGCGCTGCGCAGGCGGCGATCATCTCGATCGGCGCCCTTGTCTCTGACGACTCCGAGATCATCACCCTTATCGAAGGCGAGGGTGCCACGCCGGCGTCGAGCCGGGAGGTTACCGAATGGCTGGCCGTTCACCACCCGGGTATGGAGGTTGAGGTGCTGCACGGCGCCCAGCCGCTCTATCCCTATCTCATAGGTATCGAATGAAGGGCGGGCCGGGCGGTAGTCCTGGATCGGGATTGCCGGGCTAGGTTGGACCAGATATGAACAGACGTTCGAATCTGTTCGGCCTGAAGAGCGTGCCGCCTGCCTCGGCGATCGGGCTGTCTCCCGCCCGCTCCAAGGCATTCGTGGACTCCGGGTTCGAGAGCCTGTACGACCTTTTGAACTTCTTCCCCCGGCGCTATGTGGACCGCCGCAACCATATGGGGATTTGGGAGGCGCAGCCGGGAACCGACGTCCTGGTCATCGGGACGGTGCGCTCGGTGAGCTCGCGCTTCGTGAAGGGTCGCCGCGAGATCGTCCAGGTAGTCCTGGGGGACGAGACGGGCAGCCTGGACGTGACCTTCTTCAATCAAGCCTGGCGCAAGCGGCAGCTGCAGCCTGGTATCGAGTGCGCGCTGTTCGGCAGGATAGAACTCTTCGGCCGCAAGCGCCAGATGGTGAATCCCCTGGTCGACCTGAGATCGGAA
>JAKAOC010000356.1 GCA_021823385.1 Actinomycetes bacterium | reverse complement strand
TGGGTGTCCCTCGGGCGCGGCTTCCACCGCAACGCCCATGCCACCGCGGTCGTCCCTCGTGGCGACTTCGGCCCCAGGGCGCTCGGCTACGCCCCGCTCAGAGTCGCTTAGAGTTGCAGAGACGCTCGTCGATCGTGGCCTGCTGTTTTCCGTTGCGTTCGGGGCGATGGTCCTCTCCGTCCTACTTTGGATGCAAGACGTGTGGGGCTGGTCGGCGCTCGAGGCCGGCCTCGCGTTCGCCCCCGGCCCACTCCTGGTGCCCGTATTCACCTTCTTCGTGGCGTCACGAGCGATCCGGAGGCTTGGCCCGGGACGGGTGATCGCGCTCGGCTCGGCGATCTACCTATTGGGAAATCTGTGGTGGGCAACTCGCATCGGTCTCACCCCCGACTACTTGACCGGAGTCCTTCCGGGCACCCTCTTCACCGGGGCGGGCGTCGGGCTCACCCTTCCGACCTTCATGGCCGCTGGCGCGGCATCACTTCCTCCAGAGTCGTATGCGACCTGGTCCGCCGCGTTGAATATGGTGCGCCAAGTCGGCCTGGCCGTCGGCGTCGCCATGCTCATAGCGGTACTCGGTCCCGAGCACGGCGGCGTGCAAGCCCTCCATGCGTTCCGCCACGGGTGGCTCGCCATCGCTGGCTTCTCTCTCGGCTCGGCGGTGGGGGGACTCGTGCTGCTGCGTCCCCGCCGCCCGGCTCTTGCGCAGCTCCCCCAGCTGGAAGTTGACCGTTGAAGTGGTCAAATGCAGGGCGAGCCGCGTGACCGAGAGGTGGCTTCGAGTTCGACAGGTCAGCGACCGGGCTGCGGAGGAGGACTTCGGGGCCGAAGAGTGTGGTGGTACAGACGGGGTCCATCACAAGGTCGGAGCCTCTCGCGTGATTTGCGAACTGCTCACGGTTGCGGCATGACCAGGGGCGATGGGAGTTGCCCGGGTCGTCCGTGGTGGGCGTGTCTTCCATGAGCCGCAGGCGATCGCCGCCGCCTACGAGCGGCTGCTCCGGTTGGGGCGTGCCTTCCGCACCTTGAAGAGCCTGTTGCGGGTGCGGTCGGCGCACCATTTCCACGGGCGGTGCATCCGCGTCCACATCTCCCTCTGCGTGCTGCGCTACCCAATGGCGAACCACCTGCGCCAGAGGTCGCTCCGGGCCAGCGCTCCCTGCAGCGCGCAGGTAGCCGTCGAGGCGCTGAAGCCACTTCGGTTGGCCACCTACCACCTCCCCGGCGTATCGACCCCGATCCGGACTCCCCCCCGCCCCATCCCCAACGCACTCACCGTGGCCGGGGCCGAGGGATAGACCCTCCCCGCCCGGCTGCCCCCCCCTGCCGCGGCCTGGCCCCACATCCCTCGCACCGAATTCGATGTTGTGACACGAACAGCCCGAATTGATCTCACTTGGGTCAGCTCGCGTCAAGGTCGGGGTCACGTATGGCCATTACTTTGCCGGACCCTACGGAATCCGAAGAACGCACCAAGCTTCGAATGTCTCGGGCGGACTGATCACCGAGTACCACGCCGCCAGATCAGCACGAACATGCTCTAGGGCCCCGCAGGACCCGCGGGGTGTCTGACCAATGTAGTACATTGAGACCTGTGGTCTCGAAAAGTCCCGACTGGCAGTATCGCGCAGAGTACATCGCTTGACGCTCCGCCAGGCGCCCCGGCGATACAGACGTCGAACCCGCGTGGGCCGACGAAGCTTTCGCCGACGGCGACGCCCTCGTCGACTCGCCCGATGCCGCTTCGAAGTCCGGGAAGACCGATCGCCTGGTCGGCTATTCGCGAACGGCTCGCATGGTCATCGTCGTGGTTTACCTCCGCGAGGAGCTCATCGGCGTGAACGCCTGGAAGGCGAACGAGACCCTGGCCCGCAGATATTGGGAGAAGCAACGATGAAATCGAAGGAGCTTCAAGATCTTCTCGACGAGGAGACCGCAGAATCCGAGGTGGGCCGGGACGCCCCGCTCTCAGAACGTGCGGTGCGCAAGGGCCAGAGCCGTTCGGTCGTCTACTCCGTCCGCCTCACTCCCGGGCAGACCGACGCGATCCAGCGGATCGCCGAGGAGGCGGGCATCCCTGCATCGGCTTTGGTTCGCGACTGGGTCGTCGAAGGACTCGCCGCAGAACGCGCCACTGGCACTCTGGATTCGCTCCTGGACGCGCTGTCGCGCGACGTCGACAAGCTCCGCCGCAGCGTCGCTCGACGAGAGGCGTCCTGATTATCGCCACGGGCTCAACCCTGAGTAGGTGCCTGCCCGAGGCACTGCCCGATGCGGAGCCGGCGACCGGCTCAAACGCAGGTTCTGTCGAGCAGCGCCGCGCGAACACGCGGTGTCACCTCCACCGCAAGCCTTGGACCTTCGTGCTTCTCTGGCCGACCGTCCTGAGCTTTCATGCCGTTCCACACCACTTCCAGGGGGTTGTGAGCCGACCCCGTTTGTCACTCCAGGGGGAGCGCAACCGGCGCTGGGGGGAGATGACCGTGGCGGCCTACCGCCTGGTCCGGATGGGCAAGCTGGCCGGGTAGCCACGTGAGGAGGCAAGACCATGGCCCGATCGCCCTCGTCCCGGCGCCCACAGGCCCCGCTCGGGCGGTCCCGAGGACCTCTCGTGCTCAGGGAATCCCGCGGACTTCCACTTCGCGACGGCGCTCCCCGGGTTCTTCGCTTGGTTCAACACTCCGCTAGGGCGACCACACGTACGGGGTGGTGCTGGTCACCGCGACCATCCCCAGCCTCTCCAAGATCGGGCGGCTGTCGGGTGAGGCGTCGACCTGAAGGTAGGTGTACCCGGCGGCCACCGCCAGCCGGGCCCGGGTCGCCACCAGGGCCCTGTAGATGCCGCGGCGGCGCCATACGGCCAGCGTCGAACCGCCCCAAAGTCCGGCGAACTCCGTTCCTGGGTTTAACTCCAGCCAGGCGGCCGAGACCACCTCATCCCCCCTGGTGGCTAGGAGGATCCTCAACCTGTCGGGGTCAGCTCGCTTGCGGGACAGCAGGTCATCGGCGAGCCAGCTGCGGTCCTCGCCCCATACGGCGGACTCCATAGCCGCGATGCGCCTCAGGTCAGGCTCCTCCTCCGCCTCGCGCAGCTCCACCCCCGTCGGAGGCGGCGATCCGGCTGCGGCCATCCGCTCGGCCAGGCCGATCATCACCGTCTCCTGCTCCTGGGGAAGGAATCCAGCTGCCGCGAGCCGGACCGGCAGGTCCGCGGGGAGGTCGTGACCCCGAAGCTTCCACTCCACCGCCTCGCCCCGAGCGGCGAAGAAGTCGCGCTGCCTTCCGATCAACGCGTCCACCTGATCGCCGGTCAGCCCCAGCTTTCGTGGCGGGCTGACGAAGCCCTCCTTCCGGCCCACGACGCGCACGATCGGTCCGTCGGCCTCGGCGCGGACTCCCGGCGGGAGCCCCTGGTGCTCCATGGGGCGGACCTGGAGGTCGTAGGCTGCCAGCAGCCGGTTGCGGTCGAGCACCCGGGCAGTCTAGCCACCGCTCCTGCACCGGGCTTAGCCCGGCAGCGGTGCCGGACACATGCGTTGCTGGCGTGCCCCGGGCCCTCCGCGGTGGGGTCTCCCGGCCTGGCCCAGCGGCGGCGGCCCGATCCCCGGGCGAGCTGATCCGAGAGTCCAGCGCGGCGCGCGCACACCAGGCCCCGTCGAGGTGCGATCCTTTATCTCCCATGCGCAACCCCGGCAGCCGCGAGCTGCGCCGCCGTCAGGCCCGGCTGGAGACCCAGCAACGTACCATGGTGCG
>JAKAOC010000355.1 GCA_021823385.1 Actinomycetes bacterium | reverse complement strand
ACGAAGAGGTCGCCATCGCCAAGCCCGTAGAGCGGGAGAAGCCTTCGCTGATCCAAAGGGCTGCGCCGTCGGATGCGCCGTACTGCTACCAGTGCGGGAACGTGATGCAGCGTTCAGGATCCTGCTACGTCTGCACGAGTTGCGGCACTACCAGCGGGTGTTCGTAAAACTATCAATTATTGCATCTAATGCAACATAACTCCTGTTAGACAAAACACTCTGACCTGAGGGAACGACCAGCGAGGGCTGAGCGCTAACGCGTTTGGCCCTCGCTTCATTTTGTGTCTTGACGTCGCGTCCTGTTGACAGGGGAGCCACTAGATGCAACAACGTCGCACGTACCCCAACGTTCGGGAAGGTGTCAACGCGACGCGTGTCAATCTGCCAGGAGCCGCTCATCTATTGCTCCAAGAGGGATTCCCCAAGCCGACCCTGCCTCGCAGATGGCCACCGCTGGCCCCAACTACATGACAAATGCGTGGACGCAAATGATCTGGGGCTTCGGATATATTCAGGAACGATATCCGGATCCGATTGCTGCAAACGTAAAGGATCAGAACTGCATTGGCTTCTGCGGCTACGTCGTGGCCGGGACATAGGCGTAAAGAGAGGCTTTGAGCGGGCCTGAAGCATAGCTCGCTGATCAGTAGACAGATGTGCATCTCCGGGGGGCGAAGGAGGAGTCGCGTTGCAAAGGGCTGACGCCACTCGATCGAGTCGTAACTTGCGCAGTAGGAGTCCTCTAGAATGACGGGCTTTCGTTGGGCCCGTGTGGTCTCCACGCTCGCAAGCACTTGCGTCCTTCTCAGCGCATGCGGAGGTTCCGTAGCGTCTACTGCATCTGACACGAAGTCGACGAGCGCTGCTTCTGGGACATCGCGTTCGACGACCACCACCGTCTCCGCAGCGGGTGGTACTGGTACGAAAGTTCCATCAAGCTCGACCACCACCACAACGGCCCCCGGAGTGCTTGCCGCCTTCGACATGGTGTCGTGGACGGGCTTCGCTTATCCCGATCAGTCACAATGCGTGCTTCCGGGTTCGGAGGTGGTCAGTCCCCTGGGCTTTGACGCAACAATTTCCGGCGCACCTTACTACTTTCGCGGCGAGGATGGCCAAGACTACGCGGTTGTCCCGCTGAGATGCATAGCAACGAATAGCCTGACCGACATGGTGCTTCTCTACCAGGGCACCGGTACCAGCAAGCCGAAGCTGCTTGAAGTGCTCGTGGCCGGTTCTTCCCCAGCGTCAAGCTTTGGAGTTCCGGTAGAAACGGTTGCCACATCATTCACTGCGGTCCTCGCGCCAGAGGGAACCTTCGCAAACTTCCACAGCGGGTCGCTAGCACTTTGCGGTGGCGTAACGGCGTCCACCTCTGGTATTGAGAAGCCCTATTATCTCAATAGTTTCTTCTTCACCGAACAGGGCACATTGTTCACGCTCGTGTCTCGTGCAAGATCTTCGCAGCCGAGTTCTTCCGGTGTTCCCTGCCCGGGCGCATAGCCGCTCCTGCGCGCCGTGTCTAGGAGCCTGCTGAATATGGGGGCACCCACAACGGCTCCCCGGGCCTGGAACCTTGGGTCCTGAAGTCCCTGTATCGGGTGGATAATCCCGCAGTCAGTTGACGCACTTTAAGCAGGGTTTTCCCTGGTCAAGTAGAATATTGTCATGTTGGGAAGAGAAACCACCCAGGCCGAGCTGCTCGACACCAGGGCGCTGTGCGCCAAGCTGCTGAAGCCCGGATCGGTCTATGAGTTCCTGGCCGAGCACCGCTTGGAGCTCTTCCCCGACCAGGCTTTCTCCGATCTCTTCCCCAGCGACAAGGGCAGGCCCTCCCTGCCCGCCTCGAGGATCGCCTCGGTGATGGTGCTCCAGGCGCTGGAGGGGCTCTCCGACCGCGAGGCCAGCGACAGCCGCCAGCGCAGCTGATCCCGCGGTGCCCGCAGTCGACCCCATCAGAGACCCGATCACGGGACCTGGTTAGTGACAGCGGACTTCGCCACTCATGACTTGTTTCGCGAGCGACACCTGGGCCACACCACGAGCCAGTCGCCGTTAGCTGCCTGGGCTTCCGGAATACACCCCTAGTCGAATAAGTCAACTGCGCCAGTAATCCGGGCAAGCGTTGTGTGTCCGGCTTTGGATTGTCCTTAAGGCATACGCATAAGGCGAGGGATCCGCAAGAACATTGGCCAAGGAGCCGTCCCCTCTTTGTAACAGGGAGGGGACCGCTCCTGGTGGCGCGAAGGTGCCGTTGACTGGCGGTGACGCTGGCACGGCACCGTCTCGTCTCGACACAAAGCTGCGTCGGCTCCCAGGCGGCTCGATGCACAAACCATGGGACGAGTTCGTGCGCGGGCCGATCACCGTGGGCGTTGCTGTGGGTGGTGCGCGGGCCGATGGCCGGTGCTTCCGCGGGGTTACCGGCCTAGGATTGAGTTGCCTGGTCGGTGCCGTTTCATGGGGTTCTCGGGTCGGACACCGGCTTCGCGCCTCCACAATTCAATAGCAAACTTGCACAGGCGGATATATTTCTTCAAAACCCACAGTGAGCCACCGTCGCCACTTGCGGCGCTGGCTGGCACCTTGGTCACCGATAGGGCTATTCGCTATAGCGGCGTTGTTCAGATCGGCGCAGAACGCAGGCCAAACGACCTTCCCGCTTTTGGCAAAGAACCAGCTCGGGGTTGGCACCGGCACTGTTGGAACGCTCGGTACGGCCGCAGGGGCCATCATGGTCCTGGCAGCGTGGCTCCTCGCCACGAGGCTTGCCTCGCGTACCGCCGCGTCGGTGGTAGTCGTGGGCGCCACTCTCCTCGCCGGCAGTCTGCTTGTCATTGGATCCGCCCCGTCGATCGTCTGGCTGACGGCGGGTCTTGTGCTATTCGGTGTAGCGGGCGGCGTGACTCCTCCGAGCCTGGCTACGGCTATCGCCGCCGCATCGCCTGCTCATCGAGAGAAGCAATTGGCTCGATATGCAACGGTGCTTAGTGCCAGCCTCGCGGGCGGACCTCTCCTCGAGGCGGCAATTCTCTACCTCTTTCACCAAAATGTCCGTGTAGCGCTCTTATTTTTCGCGCCCTTCCCATTGATGGCCGTTGCCGTGGGCATGCGTGGCAAATGGCGGCGGGAAAGCCACCTCCGGAGTGGCACTCTCGGCTCGGAGCCCACGTCGGCACTCGCGGAGGTGGCCATAACCAGAGAGAGCGCGCCTCGACCATCCGGCGCGCAAAGGCTTGTGGCGACTTCCGACCCCAATACAAGGCGGCCCGGCAGGGCGGTGTTGCTCGGCACTCCCGGTGGGAGGGTGGCGCTGATAATGCAGCTGCTCTACAGCGTCCCATTCGCCGCGATTACGGTGTTCGGCGCCTTGCTGGCCCACAAAGATTTCGGCTTGAGCGCCGCGCACAGCCAATTGGGATTTACTACCTTCTTTGTCACCTCGTTCATCAGTAGAGTCGTGGTAGTCAGGCGTTCTCCGATCAATGCCAAGCTCACGGTCTTCGCCTTATGTATTGCCCTGACCATCGCCGGGTTGGCACTCATCGCCTTCGGCGGACCGGCGGCCGTCTTTTTCTTGGCGATGGCGTTGCTCGGCGTTCCTCATGGCGTCATCTTCCCACTCGCGCTTTCATTGGTCGCTTCCTCTGCCAACGACGGTCATCTCGCCGCCGCCAACGCGGGCATGTTTGCAACGGTCGGCCTAGTCTCGGCGATCACCCCCGCGCTCCTTGGCGCCGTCGCTGCTGCGTCC
>JAKAOC010000354.1 GCA_021823385.1 Actinomycetes bacterium | reverse complement strand
TATCTTCGGGCAAAGGCCACTTTGCGAGCCAAATGGCCGGCCGCGTCCGGGCTCTTGAGGATCACGGCCATGACCTCGGGAAGTTCCACGACGCGGCTCAGGTTCGCCCAACGCGCGAGAAGCTCGCGGTCGCCCGCATCGAAAGCGGAGCGGACCGCTGCCAGTGCGACCTCGGGATGCTCGGCCACCTTGGGATTTGCAGCCATCGCCTCGCGCACCTGGCGCGCCGGATCCGCCGCCAAGCGGCCGATCAGCTCCGGGAAGGAGTAGGCGGCAACGCTCCGCGCCAGGCTCTCACGGCTCCCGAGAGGGAGTTTGGCCAGCCCTGCCAGCAGCTCCCCAAGAGAATGCACTTGTCTTTGGTCTGCCAGCCTCAGCACCATGCTCAGCGCGGTTCGGTCGTCGCCCATCCACTCCACAATCCTGTACTCATGCGGTCCCTGCCCGCGGCACCGTTCTCCATGGGGCAACCGGGGCGGGGCGACGACCCATCCGTCCCAGGCCACATTCAGCAGCCGGTTGCCTACATTGGTTACCGACGCCGAGCTCCCCGGCGTTTCATTTCTGGACTCAGGTGAGCGATCGGGTGGTGGCCATGGGAAGCGGCGACCAGTCCACCAGGCGCACCTCCACCGAGGAGACGTAGCAGCCGCTCGGAGTCGAGACCACTCTTGCCTCGACGTTGGCGATGGCGAAGTGGTCATCGATCATGGCGCCCACGCGGCCTATCAGGTCGGCCAGCGAGGCCATGTCATGGGCCTTGCGGCCCGCCGCGCCGTTGATGAGCGAGACCGCGGGGATCGAGTCGATGAACGCGGGAATGTCCGAGGTGAAGAGGGGAAGCGTGGCCAGAGCCCGCGCACCGAGCAGCTCGGAGAGCTCACTGGCGATTCCCATGCTGATGAAGGGTCCGAAGATCAGGTCGTGCGAGACAGAGAGGTCAATGGGGACGGAAAGCTCGAAGCTGAGGTACCCGGCCACCTCAACATGCTCTTTGGTTGCGATTGCGTAGCAGCCGAGCAGCTCGGCCGCCTCGTCGCCGACCAGCCAAACCGAATGCGTTCCTTCGTGTTCGGAACCCGCTTCGCCTCCGATGACCCGTTCGAGGGCTTTGGCGATGACGGCGGCAGCCCGCTTCGCGTCCACGCCCTCGAACTCGGGAGGCTCGCCATCCTCGCCCGACCTCCAGGCGTAGTAGTCAGCCATGCGCGCAAGAACGATCGCGGCCATGTCGGGGAAGTCGAAGCTGGGCACCTCACGCTTGAATCGGCGCAGCTCCACGGGAACTCCCGGAAGGGCGAGAAAGTTCGCAAGCACGGGCTTGGGAAACGCTGCGCCCTCCTGCTGGGACACCTGGGCCACCTGCTGGGCGACGCCGCGGGCGACCATGACCGCAGCACTGCTGCGCTGGTCCGCCTCGGCGGTCATGGTGTCGGAGCTTGTGTGGACAGGCGTCACCCTGCCGGTGACGGTGGGGATGTAAAGGACCAGCGCCGCGTCCACGCCGGGGTCGTTGAGCAGGATCTCCAGGGCCTTTCCGTAGGCTTCCGGCTCGATTACGGTGGGCAGCTCGAACGGGTTGGCGTACCGGGCCTGGGGGACCAGCTCCTCCAGAGCCGTCCTGGTGGCTTCGGAGAGCTGAGCCACCTTCAATCCCGCCGCCTCGCAAGCGTCCTGGGCAAGGGGCGCGGGACCGCCCCGGTTGGAGAGGATCGCCACCCGGCGCCCGCGTGGCAGCGGCTGGGAGACAAGGCCGTGCCCCAGCTCGAAAAGCTGCTCTATCGAATCGATGCGGATGACGCCGGTGTACTTCATCAGCGCGTCAACCGCCTCGTCGACCGGGATCGGCTTAACAGTCTCGCCGGTGGGGGAGACCGCGGTGCCCAGGCGGTTGACCTCCTCCGGCAGGGCCGTGCGGACCGAGGCCGCCACGTCGGTGTAGCGCCGCGCCTTGACCGCCACGATGGGTTTGGACCTGGCCACCCGGCGGGCGACGCGCGCGAAGGTTCGGGGATTGCCGAAGGACTCCAAATAGAGCAGGATCACGTCGGTGTTGTCGTCGAGCTCCCAATAATGCAGCATGTCGTTGGAGGAGATGTCGGCACGGTTGCCGGAGGAGACGAAGCAGGAGAGACCGAGCCCTCGCCTTCTTGCCTCCTCCACGATGGCGAGACCGAGCGATCCCGAATGCGAGATCAGGGCTGCGCGTCCTGGTAACAGGCCGTAAGGCGCCAGGGTGGCGTTGAGAGAGACCAGTGGGCTGGTGTTGGCGACTCCCATCGAGGCCGGACCCACGATGCGCATCCCGTTCTTGCGCGCCAGGCGCACCAGCTCGCGCTCCGCCTGGGCCCCCTGGTCGCTGGTGTCCGAGAAGCCCGAGGAGATGATGACCATTCCCCCGATCTGCTTCTCGGCGGCCTCCTGCACCAGGGCTGCGATCTCCTCGGCCGGTATTGCCGCCACGACGAGGTCGATCTCGTCGGGGATTGCGGCCAGTGAAGGGTAGGCGCGGACCGAGGAGACGTGCGAGGCGGCACGGTTGACCGGGTACACCGGCCCCTCGAAACTGCTCTCCAAAATGTTGCGGAAGACGACATTGCCCACTGAGGCCTTGTCCCGTGAGGCCCCGACCACCGCGACGGTCCTAGGCGCCACGATGCGGCGAACGCTGCGGGCGACGGCCAGACGCTCCCGGTCCTGCATCCGCTTGACAGACTGCGTCGTGGGCTCGATGTCGAAGGCGACCCTGATCACCCCGTCCTCGAAAGCGCGGGTGTCCGCGAAGCCCGCGTCCCGGAAGACCCTCAGCATGCGCGCGTTTTCGGGAAGGGTGTCGGCGATGAAGCGATGTATTCCGGCTTCCCGCGCCGCCTCCACGAGAAACTCCAGCATGAGCGTGGCAAGCCCCCGTCCCTGGTGGGCATCGTCGACGAGGAAGGCGACCTCGGCTGTGCCGCTACCGGGCAGGCGGTCATAGCGGGCTACAGCGACGATTACGTCACCTAGCAGGGCGATCAGCGCCATGCGGTCCACGTAGTCCACGTTGACGAAGCGCGACAGCATGGCCTCGGAAAGCTTGGGCATGGGGGTGAAGAATCGGAAGTAGATCGATTCGGGGGACAGGCGGCCGTGGAATGCCTCGATGCGGTCGGCGTCCGAGGGCTTTATGGGCCGGATTGCAACCGTTCGGCCATCGGAGAGGATGGTGTCCGTCTCCCACTTGTATGGATATGAGGAGCCTGTGGGCTCTTCAGATTCGTCTGTCATCTCGCCGCGCTCCGTCCGCTTCGGGTCGCCGACGGTGGGCGTCCCGGCCGAGGCCGATTCTAACGCCCTGGCCAGGAATTTGTCAGGTGTGATCCAGCTCGGCTGCGCCAACCGCCTCCAGTGCTCCGCCTCGCGCGCGGCGCACCATGTCGGCAAGCGTGAAGGAGTCGAGGTGCTTGCGCATGTGCGCGCCGACATCCTCCCACACGGTCAGCAGCACGCATTGGCCCTCGTGCTCGCAGGCACCGTTTTCGTGCGGTTGGCCGAAGTCCCCTGCAACGATGGGGCCGTCCACGGCGCTGACAATCTGTGCCAGCGTGATCTGGGACGGGTCGCGGGCCAGGACGTAGCCGCCCCCGACCCCGCGCTTGGACTTGACCAGGCCGGCGCCCTTCAGGGCGAGAAGGATCTGCTCGAGGTAGGGCTGCGGGAGTCCGGTGCGCTTGGCCACCTCTTGCACGGAGGTGGGCCCGGGCTCGTCAATGTGAAGGGC
>JAKAOC010000353.1 GCA_021823385.1 Actinomycetes bacterium | reverse complement strand
GGCGCCCAGCGCTTCGCGCCCCTCAACAGCTGGCCCGACAACGCCAACCTCGACAAAGCACGGCGTTTGCTTTGGCCGGTAAAGCAGAAGTACGGCCGCAAGGTCTCCTGGGCCGACCTGATCATCTTCGCCGGCAACGTCGCATTGGAGGCGATGGGCTTCAAGACCTTCGGTTTCGGCTTCGGGCGCCAAGACATCTGGGAGCCGGATGATACAAACTGGGGCGCCGAAGAGACCTGGCTTGGTGACGAGAGACATGGCGGCCAAGGCGAACTCGAAGGCCCCTTTGGTGCGGACCACATGGGGCTCATCTACGTCAATCCGGAAGGGCCAGGAGGGAATCCGGATCCCCTGCTGGCCGCCAAGTACATCCGCCAATCCTTCGCCCGCATGGCCATGAACGACGAGGAGACCGCCGCACTCATCATCGGCGGCCACACCTTCGGCAAGACCCACGGCGCGGTCAGCGCGAGCTACATCGGCCCGGAACCCGAAGGCGCGCCCCTTGAGGAGCAGGGATTGGGGTGGCGCAACACCTTCGGCTCGGGGAAGGCCGTGGACACCTGGACCAGCGGCCTGGAGGGTGCTTGGACGGCGACCCCGACCGTCTGGGACCACTCATTCCTGGACAACCTTTTCAACTACGACTGGGAGCTGACCACCAGCCCGGCCGGCGCCAAGCAATGGACGCCGAAAAATCCCGAGGCCAAGGCAACCGTTCCCGACGCCCATGACGCCTCGAGGCGCCACGCCCCGATAATGCTCACGACCGACCTCGCCCTAAAGGTCGACCCTGTATACGGACCCATTGCCAAGAGGTTCCACGAGCACCCCGACGAGCTCGCGGATGCATTCGCCCGCGCCTGGTACAAGCTCCTCCACCGCGACATGGGGCCCGTCTCGCGCTACCTGGGCCCATGGGTGGCCGACCCGCAGGTCTGGCAGGACCCGCTCCCGGCGGTCGACCACGAGCTTGTCGATGCGAGTGAAATCCGCGCCTTGAAGGCACGGCTGCTGGCTTCGGGCCTGACCGTGGCCCAGCTGGCTTCGACCGCATGGGCCTCCGCCGCGACCTTCCGTGGAACCGACAAGCGCGGCGGGGCCAATGGCGCCCGCATCCGCTTCGCTCCGCAAAAGGACTGGGAGGTAAACAGCCCGGCAGAGCTGGCAGCCGTGCTCGGGTCCCTGGAGGAGATCCAGGCGGAGTTCAACCGCTCAGCTTCCGGCGGAAAGAAAGTCTCCTTGGCCGATCTGATCGTGCTGGGTGGATGCGCGGCAGTGGAGCAAGCGGCGAGGGAGGCGGGCTCCGAAGTGACGGTCCCGTTCACGCCGGGCCGGACCGACGCGGCAACTGAACAAACCGACCAGGACTCCTTCGCAGTCCTCGAGCCGCTTTTCGACGGCTTCCGGAACTACCTGCGCGCCGGCGAGAAGCGATCCCCCGAGCAGCTGCTCATCGAGCGGGCCAACCTGTTGACGCTCACGGCGCCGGAGATGGCCGTGCTGGTAGGAGGAATGCGGATGCTGGGAACCAACTTCGCAGGCACCAGCCACGGGGTCTTCACCGACCGTCCCGGACGCTTGACGAACGACTTCTTCGTCAACCTGCTGAGCATGGAAACGGCCTGGACGGTCTCGGCCACCGAGGAGAACGTCTTCGAAGGGCGTCACCGGGCGACAGGCGAGCTCAAGTGGACCGCTACCGCGGTGGACCTGGTATTTGGCTCGAATGCGCAGTTGAGGACCATAGCCGAGGCCTACGCCGCCAGTGATGCCAAGCAGCGGTTCGTCTCCGACTTCGCCGCCGCTTGGGGCAAGGTCATGGGCCTGGACCGCTTCGACCTCGCATAGCGCCTACCCGCGGGGCGGCTCGTCCGCCCCGCGGGTTCAGCCGGTGTTCCGCAATCCGGTGGCAATCCCGTTGATGGTGAGCAGTAGGGCGCGCATCAGCCCGGGGTCGGGTTCCTGCCCGCTGTCGCGAACGGCGCGCACGCGCTGCAGCAGTTGCACCTGCAGCAGCTGCAGCGGAAGTAGGTGCTCGTCACGGGTCGCGAGAGTCTGGGCGAGCACCGGCTGGACGCTGAGCAAGGACGAAGCGCCTGTGAGCGCGAGGACCTGCCCCACTGCCAGCTCGTACTCGGCCTCGATCACGGAGAACAGGCGCGCGAGATCTTTTGGCACCAGCGATTCGACGTAGATGCGCGCCACTTGCATGTTGGTCTTGGCCAAGGTCATCTCGACGTTCGAGACGAAGTTCGAGAAGAACGGCCAGCCCGCATACATCCGCGAGAGAGTCTCTCCCAGCCCGGCCTCGCGCGCGGCCAGCAGGCCGGACCCCACCCCGAACCATCCCGGCACGATCTGGCGCGACTGGGTCCATCCGAAGACCCAGGGGATGGCGCGGAGCGACGAGATGTCAGCCTGCATAGCTCCCCTGCGTGAAGGGCGGGAGCCCAGATTGAGATTGGCGAGCTCCTCCACCGGCGTCGCGGCCGCGAAGTAGGCGGGAAGGTCCGGGTGGTCGGTGAGGGAACGATAACACGACTTGGCCTCCGAGGCCACGAGCTCCATGGCAGCCTCCCAGCTGCGAAGGTCGTCCGCGCTCACCTGAGGGCGGCCGTGCAATGCACCGGCCTCCAGGCAAGCGGCCAGCAGCTGCTCCAGGCTCTCCCGGGCCAGCGGGGCAAGCAAATACTTGTCAGAGATGACCTCGCCCTGCTCGGTGAGCTTCATCCGGCCGTCAAAGACCCCCCATGGCTGAGCCATCACCGCCGCATAGGTGTTGCCGCCTCCACGGCCCACCGTGCCGCCACGGCCGTGGAAGAGGCGGAGGCGCACCCCGTGCCGGCGCGCGACGTCACGAAGCTGCCTCTGGGCCTTGTGTATTCCCCATTGAGAGGCGGTGATGCCCGCCTCCTTGTTGGAGTCCGAGTAGCCGAGCATGACCTCCTGCACGTCGCCCCTAAGGGAGACGATGCGCCGGTAGGCGGGGATGGAGAGTAGCTCGTCGAGCACCTGCCCGGCGTTTTCCAGCTCGGAGATCGTCTCGAGCAGGGGCACGAAATCGACCTTGGCGACCCCGGACGACAAATCCACCAGGCCCGCTTCCCGGCCCAAAAGGACCGCGGCCAGAAGGTCGTCCGCACCCCGGGTCATGGAGACGATGTAGGTGTCACAAGCATCGGGGCCGAAGCGCTCGAGCGCCTCGGCGATGGCGGCGAAGGTCGAAAAGGTGCGCGCCTCGGCGCCTGTAAGCGGAGGGGGGTGCGGCGCAAGCGGACGCATCGAGGCGAGCTCCGTGGCGAGCCTCTCCTTGCGCTCGCTTCGGCGGAGCTCACGGTAGGGGGTGCCGCCGTCGCCCAGCCGGTCGAAAAGTGGGGCAAGGGCGGCGTGGTGAGCATCGGCGTGTTCGCGCACGTCCAGGCTCACCAGCGAAAGTCCGAAGGTCGCGGCCTGGCGGATCACGTCGGCCAGGGTCCCCCGGGCCAGTATCTCCCCTCCGTTGGCCATGAGGGATTCACGCATGACCATGAGGTCGTCCAAGAGCTCGCGGGTGGAGGCGTACTCCTTGCCGACCCTCGGAGGGCGGCCAGCTTCGATGCGGTCGCGCGCGGCGGCCAGTTTTGCGCGGATGCAGGTGACCTTGAGCCGGTAGGGCTCCTCGCTGTTCAGGCGGACATAACGTGGGTCGAGATTGTCCAGGGACTCAAGGTCCGCCTGTATCGAGCGCTCCAGCTCCGGCGAGATCCCGGCGAAGCGAACC
>JAKAOC010000352.1 GCA_021823385.1 Actinomycetes bacterium | reverse complement strand
CGAAGCTGGTGCTGTCGGCCGCGATGGCGATCTTCGTCCACCCATTTGCTTTTGCGACTCCGAACATCGCGCCGGTCGACTGAGCAACCTGATATTCGTCGCGGAAGCAGTAGGTCATACCGTTGGTGAGCCCATCGGTCGCGGAAGCATGCGCAATAAGCACCACGCGCTCCGCCATGGCCACGGTACATGCCGCCTGGAAGTTGGTGGAAGTCCACTCCCCTATGACAACCGCGGCCCCACTCGAAGAAAGGGACTCGAAAGCCGAGACCGCACCGGTCGGTGAAACGCCGCCGGTATCCCTGACGAGCAAGCTCAATGGGCGTCCATTGATTCCACCCGCTTTGTTGATCGCGGCTACTGCATCCTTCGCTATGGTCTGTTCCGAAGTGCCTTCGCTTGGATTACCGCCGGTAAGCGGCGCCGCCAATCCGACGACGATCGGCGTCTTGTTGGTAGCGGTGCCCGCTGAGCCGCCCTGCGTTGTGGTAGACGCAGAGCTGCTTGAGCCGCATGCCGCGGCGATTAGCGCAACACCGACGGCAGCCGCTACAGGAGCGATCTTCCTCTTCTGCGACCAGGTCGTTTTCCCCTTCATGGATCTCCCCATCATTAGTGTGCAGCCGTTCTGTCTGCACGAGTCAATAAGAGGCCCTCTTTGCGAACTCGGTCTTCTCGATCTCTCGAGCAGCCTCTAAGACCGTCGCTCCCATGGCCCTAGGCACGACCACCACGCCGTCACCATCACCAAGGATGATGTCGCCGGGGAGGACGCAAACGCCGCCAATTGCCACTGGGCAAAGCAGGCGTCCCGGGCCGTTCTTGTACGGGCCGGCAGGGGTTGCGCCACGGGCGAAGACGGGAAGCCCGAGCTCACCGATCAACTCCCTGTCCCTGACCGCCCCGTCAATCACGAATCCGCCCAGGCGGCGCTTGACGGCACGGGTCGCCATCAGCTCGCCGATCAGGGCGCGAGTCGTGTCGCCACCTCCGTTCACCACCAGGACATCACCTGGCTGTGCGGCGTCGATGGCCTGGTGCACCGCCCAGTTGTCTCCCGAGCGGGTCCAGATCGTGTAGGCGGGACCCGCCAACTTGGCTCCCGACCACATGGCGTGTATGCCCTCGGCCACTCCCAAGCGGTCCATCGCGTCAGCGATGTTCGCGCAGGGCAGCTTCGAGAGGCCTTCGATGACCACGCCGGCCGCGCGCTCGAATTCGCTGGCGGCGTCGGGTGCCACGATGCTCATGCCGTCTCTCCGGGCATCGGATACTCCTCGGCGTTCAGCACCCAGCCGTCCATCTCTGAGAAGTCGAACCTGGGCGGACCGAAGATGTCCACGAGCTGGTTGATCTCCCGTCCCACTTGCTGGCTGGTGTGCACGAGAAGCGGAGGGATTACCGCCAGGGATGGGCCCGCGCAGATGTCGTGCTCGTCGTTACGCCAGTTCCGCATGTCAGTCGTCCAGGGGTAACGAACATGGTGCACGAAGCTGCCGCCAAGCACGAGGGAACCCTGCTCGAATCCCTCGTGGGTGTGCGGTGACATCTTCGTGACGTCCCGCGGCCCGGGTCGCGGATAGGAGTAGTTGACCATTAGGTTCGACGACCTCCAGATCCGGCCGAACCTGGCGGGGGTGGGTTCTACGGACAGGCTGTAGGCGCGGATCGCGTACCCTTCCTTTGGCGCGGGCCACGACTCGTATGCGTCCAAGTTCGGCTGGTCCGAGTCGTACACGGATGCGTTCGCGCTGATTGCGGCCAGGTCGGTCGCCAAGTGGCTGAAGATGCGCACGACACGACCGTCGCCAGCAACGGTGATCGAGCTATCGCCGGGTGGCACGATGACCAGGGAGGGCCCGCTGACCGAGAGGCTCTCCCCTGCTGCGCCCACCTCGATCTTCCCATCCTCGTCGGGGACGAGGACCATGTATTCGTCGGCCTGCCCGCGGCGAACCAGGCCCGCCCCCGCTGCGGCCTCGGTGTAAGCCACTACGAAGTACGCGCCCCGCGCGAGCCACGTGCGGCTCGACTCGTCGACCAGCTGCGGATCCGTCTCGTAAAACTTCACGTAGCTGGCGTCGCCGTACCCTTTTGCGGCTGCCTTATGTGCGCCGGATCCCAGACTCGATCTTGGGTCCGCTGCGTCGTAGGCCATGAAAAGTGCTCCTTGGTTGAAGTTGCTTGCAGAAAGCCAGGCTCAATCGCCGAGATACTCGACGATGTAAAGGCCTGCGTTGTAGTCGCTCAGGTAAGCCAGTCCGTTGCTTTCGACGAACACATCGGTCGTGTGCGTGGCTAGCGGACGATTCTTGCGCCGCTCGGTCATTCGCTCCGGAAGGGGCGGCACGAAATACCCAAGCTCTTCGGGGCGATATGGATCTCGGATGTCGAAAACCCGGAGGCCGGCGTTCTGATAGGTGGCGAAGATGGTGTCGGAGGAGATGAAACTGCCAACGCGGTTCTCGTGCAGATTGTGCGGTCCGAAGTGGCCCGGCTCCTTGCAGTACTCCCTCTCATTGGGAGTTGGCAACGTCGAAATGCTCATTGGGTTCGACTTTTCCCGGATATCGAAGACCCAGCTGTATTTGACGCCATCCTCGCAGTTGTCCAGGACCGCTTCGTCGGCGACGATAAGCAAGTCCCGATCGAGCAGCGGGAGGCAGGAGTGAGTGCCACCCCCGTATGGCGGGCACCAGTTGCGATGGGCAATGAGCTGAGGGTTGGCGGGATCGCGGACGTCTACGATGGTCATTCCACCGTCACGCCAGCCCCCGTAAGCAATCCCGTCAGCAACAACTGCGTGGTGCAGGGCCACACGGTTCTTCCAGGTGGGCTCCTCTCCGCCGTCGCGCCACATGCCCGGGATCCACCAACGTCCGGCCTCGACCGGGTTTGTGGGATCGGCAAGGTCGATGATCAGGAGGACGTGGTCCGAATAGCCATCCAGGAGAGCCGAAGCATATGCGTAGCGGCCACCGTCATACCAGATGCGGTGGAGACCGCATCCATCGACGGGCAGATAGCCGATCATTCGCGGCTCCGCCGGGTTCTCTATGTCATAGACCCGCATGCCTGCTGCGAAGTCCTGCCCTCTAACTCCGTACATGCTGGAGTGGACTCCTGAGATCGATTTGCCGTAATAGTCCTTCTCGATCGGCTTGACCATGTAGAAATCGACGGAGTCGATGACGAGCAGCAGATTGTCGTGGGTCTGCAGGTGAATGTGCCAGGAATTAGGGGAGCCTTCGAGGAAGTTAACGGCCCGCGGCTTGCGGGGGTCGCTCACATCGAGAACGCTGACCCCCTCGTTCTTTCCTATGTAAACGTGGCCATTATGGGCCATCACCTGGGTGCCACCCGGCATTCCACCTTGGTCCGAGTACCCCACGAAACGGATGTTCTTCGCCCTAATTCCTTCGGTCGGATCAAACACGATTGCCTCTCATCCTCGAAATCGCCTCGGGATTCACCACCGACTCCGGCGCCGCACCCGTCAGCATCGCCAAGATGTTCTCCATTGCCATCTGCGTCATATCGCGCCGAACATCCAAACTCCAAGCCGCACTGTGCGGCGTCAAGATCACATTCGGCGCAGACAAGATCGGATCGTCAGGCGGTGGCGGCTCGGGCAGGTACACATCCGCTGCATAGCCGCCAAGGCGTCCATCATTGAGCCTGGCCACCAGCTGGCCCTTGTCAACCAGGTTTCCCCGGGCGGTGTTGACCAGGAGAGCGCCGCTTTTCATGACCTGGAGCTCCCGCTC
>JAKAOC010000351.1 GCA_021823385.1 Actinomycetes bacterium | reverse complement strand
TTCCGATCTCCCCGCCACCGGGGAAAAAGGCGCCTATGGGGACTTCCTGGTAAACGCCCAGGGAGAGGACGTAGTGGCCGGCGTGCGCAACACCGAGCCCCTTTCGGCCATCGGCAGGCGCTTCCCGGAGATCTTCAAAGAGCTGGTCACCATCTTCAAGCGCCTCGAGCTCCACTACCGCGACATGTGCGACATCGAGTTCACGATCGAGCAGGGCAAGCTCTGGATGCTCCAGACGCGCGTCGGGAAGCGGACCGGGCGGGCGGCCCTCAAGATGGCGGTCGACATGCATACCGATCCCGGCATAGAGCTGACCCGCTCCGAGGCCGTTCTGCGTGTCACCGCGGAACATCTTGACCAGGTGCTCCACCCCCAGTTCGCCACGCGCAACGTGCATGTGATCGCCAAGGGCCTGGGCGCCAGCCCGGGTGCGGCGGTGGGCAGGGTCTACTTCAGCCCCGAGGACGTGGTGGACGCCACCAAGCGCGGCGAGCGGACGATATTGGTGCGCAAGGAAACCTCTCCGGACGACGTGGCCGGCATGTTGGCCGCCGAGGGCATCGTCACGGCCCGTGGGGGCCTGGTGAGCCACGCCGCCGTGGTGGCGCGTGGCTGGGGCAAGCCTGCGGTTGTGGGCGCCGATTCGGTGCACATCATGGGCCGCTCCTTCGTGGCCTCCGGCATCACTGTTGTCGAGGGGGACGAGATCTCCATCGACGGCACCAGTGGCGAGATAGTCCTGGGGGCCGTGGAGGTATCGGTCTCCGAGCCCTCCAAGGAGTTCGAGACCATCCTCTCCTGGGCGGATGAGATCCGCCGCTCGCTAGTGGCGGTGCGGGCCAACGCCGACACCGGCCCCGATGCCGCAATTGCCCGGCACTTCGGCGCCGAGGGCATCGGACTCTGCCGGACCGAGCACATGTTCCTGGCCGAGGACCGGCTGCCCATCGTTCGCAAGATGATCCTGGCCGAGAACCCGGCCGACGAGGGCGACGCCCTGGAGGAGCTCCGGGTGGTGCAGCGAGCGGACTTCAAGGAGATATTGCGCTCGATGAACGGCCTGCCGGTGACGGTGCGCCTCCTGGATCCCCCGTTGCACGAGTTCCTTCCCGACATCGAGGAGATGGCCATCAAGGAGGCCTCGGTCGGTTTGACCGAGGAGGAGGATCGCCTCTTCCAGGCGGCAAAGGCGTGGCGGGAGGTGAACCCGATGCTGGGCACCCGCGGCGTGCGATTGGGAGTCATCAAGCCGGGGCTCTATTCCATGCAGGTGCGCGCTCTCATGGAGGCGGCTGCCGAGCTGGTCAAAGAAGGCCTGAACCCGGTGGTGGAAATCATGATCCCCCTAACGGTCGCCCGAGCCGAGCTGGCGCTGGCCCGCAGCTGGGTCGAGGAGGCGATCGCCTCTTCGCCGGCGGCACGAATGAAGTTCACCATCGGCACCATGATCGAGACGCCCAGGGCGGCCATACGCGCGGACGAAATCGCCGAGGCGGCCGACTTCTTCTCTTTCGGCACCAATGACCTCACCCAGATGACCTTCGGCTTCTCCCGCGACGACGTGGAGGGAAGGATGATGGCCACCTATATCGACGAGGGCCTGCTTCCTGCGAATCCCTTCAAGACCATCGACGCCGGAGGCGTGGGCGAGCTGGTGCGAATCGGCATCCAGCGGGGCCGCTCCACCAAGCCGGGCCTGAAAGTGGGGGTCTGTGGCGAGCACGGAGGCGATCCGGCCTCCATCGACATCCTGGTTGCGGCGGGGGTCGACTACGTCTCCTGCTCCCCCTTCCGGGTGCCCATCGCCCGTTTGGCCGCGGCCCAGGCTGTGCTCCGCCATATGGGCGGCGCCGGGGAGGCGTCGGACTCGCGCTGAGGCATCCCGAGCCGCTAGAGGGAGCCGGACCATTTGCGGGACCGAAACGGTTGATCGGTCCTGTTGTTGCTAACGTTAGACGCGTGGATGACACCTCCTTTTCCACGGCCCGCGCACGGCGGTCCCGAGGGACCGTCTCGCCGCGCCGCTATGGTGCCCCGAGGGGAAGCATGGCCGCGGCCTTGCGCATTGCCACGCTGTTGATTCTCGCCCTGGTCGCCGCGGCATGCTCGTCGGCTTCGACGGGCTCGAGCCCCGCTGCTTCCGGTCCCGCGACCACCTCGACCACCGGCGGCACGTCTTCCTCGACCCAGGCCGTCCAGTATTTCCCCATCTGGGTCGACTTCCCGGGGCCTGGGCAGGCTTGGGGGCTCTTCTGGGAGCAGTACTCCGCTCAGGGTTGCGCAATGGCGGTCGCAGGGCAAGGATTACCCGGGGTCTTCGTCTTGCCGTCCGCCTTCGGCAACTTCACCTGTGGCAACAAGATGCCAGTCGATGAGGTTGTTGGCGACGGCCTGGGGGACGTCTTCGCCTATGGGCCCGGTCTCTTCGTCTCACACGATTCGGGAAAGACCTTCACACGTGATGCCCAGC
This sequence comes from Actinomycetes bacterium, assembly GCA_021823385.1. The sequence continues at coordinate 1,299 of JAKAOC010000351.1, read as the reverse complement.
CGGGCACCGTGCTGGCGATCAGCGCGATTGGCCGCTCGGTGTGGCTGCTGGAGGCGGTCTGTCCGGCCGGTGCGGGTCAGTCGGTGGTGGCGGTGCCGTGCCCGCTCGAGCTCTTCACCTCCGGCGACGGAGGCAAGACCTTCGCCAGGGACTCCGGCCTGCCGGCCGCTTTGGTCCCTGCCGGGAGCGTCAGTCAGGGGTCGGGATTGGCCAACAACTGGCTGCAACGCGCGAGCGCCCAAGTCGCCTACATCTTTGTTCCGCCTTTCCGAGACGCGCAGCCGGGTTCGGCGGCGACCAATGCCGAGGTCGTCTACCGCAGTAGCGACGGGGGCAAGAGCTGGACGAGGTCCTCGATAGGCGGTTGCGCCAACGCCATGTACGCGGACGGGTCCGTGAACCCCCAGGGCCAGGCGATGGTGGTCTGTGCTGCCCAGCCAGGCGCCGGCTTTCAGCCCAAAGCCGCCTTTGTCTCCCCGGACGGCGGGGCTAGATGGAAGACAGGCTTCAACTGCCTGTCGCTCAGCTCCACGTGCATGAATGAGCCGCTGAATAACGGCTACCTGGGCCTGGTGGCTTTCGTTTCTCCTACCACCGCCTTTGCGGGTGGAGGGCGCAGCCAGCTGCTGGTCAGTCACGACCAAGGCGCGAGCTGGAGTCCCGTACCCGGAGTGGGCTATGGCGGCGACACCTACTCGGGCGCCTTTTTTGGATCGCGGGGCTACATCTTCGGTGACAACGGATCGGTTTCCCAGGGCTACATCTGGACCACCACCGACCTCGGAGCCAGCTGGGGCAGGGTGCCGGTCAAGGTCGCCCAGGGGTAGGCGCGGGCCGGCGAACACGCAAAGTCCCGCCAAATGGGAGGGTTCCGAAAGGGACAAAGGTCATCGTGGCCTGTATCACCCCGGGGCTACGCTCTAAGTCAACCCCACGGGTGGTCCAGGGGGCCATTGCCGGGGGCTGGAGGCCTGAGGTTGTCCATCTCGCCAGCTGACATAGCTGCCGTCAGGGAGCGCGTGGACATGCTTGCCCTGGTGCGGGAGCATGTGGCTTTGCGCCGGGTCGGCACACGTTTCATCGGCCTCTGCCCGTTCCATAGCGAGAGCACCCCCTCCTTCTCCGTCAATCCCGCCCTCGGCGTCTATTACTGCTTCGGATGCCACGCTTCCGGGGACGCGATCAGCTTTGTGCGCCAGATGGAGCATCTCGAGTTCCAGGAGGCCGTCGAGCTGCTTGCCCAGCGGGCGGGAGTGACCATCGCCCGCGAGTCGGCCGAGGAGTCAGAGAGGCGGCGCG
>JAKAOC010000350.1:3396-3775 GCA_021823385.1 Actinomycetes bacterium | reverse complement strand
ATCTGGTTGAGAAGTCCGATCGACCGGGCCTATCGCTTCCCTGGCGCGACGCAGCAGGCTGCGGAACTGGTCGAGGACCATGAGCTCAGCAACGCACTGATGCGCCCCGTTGGTCAGCGGCAAGATGCCCTGCGTGCCTGGGCAGGCGATCGAGTAGAAGTCAATCTGCGCGCATCGACTCGGGACGAGCGCGCCGCGGAATTGGCTAAAGGCCTGCCAGCAACCTTTGCTTTCGAGGTGATGAGCGACCTCCGGCATTCGCGACGATCGGAGCTCGAAGCGAAGATTGCTCGGGCATTGTCGTGGGGCGGAGGCGACCTCACGCCGGAGTGTAGACGGCAGCTGAGATCCGAGGAGATCTGGCGGTAGGGTCGACCGG
>JAKAOC010000350.1:0-3386 GCA_021823385.1 Actinomycetes bacterium | reverse complement strand
CAAGCCCCGCAAGCCCTCCAAGCGCTCCTGATGCTCTCCCGCCTCAGCCCCGGACGACCCAACCGTCAAAACGACTCGGATCCTCGTTGCCGGCTACACCGGAGCGATGGTTGACCGATGATAGGCCGGAAGTGGTCGGAGCGGCACTCGCCATGTGTGTTCAGGACCTGGATCCAGAATGGTCTCGTCGCCTCGGAGATGGCGGCGAGCCGCGAGCACTCGATGTCGAGTTGGCCGCGAGGCTTCGCGCTCAGAGAGCCCCCGGGAAAACTGGAGCGGTGTTATTGGAGGACGGGTCACTCCCGAAGCGCGAGGTCCCGACGCCCACAAACGATTTCGATCAGAGGGCACTGAGCGGGTCGGTCGAGCTGATCGTGCATCTTGACCTACGGGAACGATTGTTTCTACAGGTCCAGGCCACTGAATCCCGAATCGGGCCGAGCGATTGGCTGATCCGCGGAGACCTCGTGCTCTTTGGAACGCAGACTTCCGCTCGCGCCAGCGGGATGTCTCTTGTCTCCCGCGAGCATGGGTCGGTCGACCTGTTCATCTTGAATCGATCGTCCGCATCGGCGATTCGAGCGACCGCGGCGAGGTGGAAGATGGGGGACATGATCGACGTAGATACAACTCAATTCGAGCTTCAAGGGAAGCCCGCGAATGTCACACTCCGGACGGGGCAGATCTCGATTGAAATCGGCGGATGAGATGCGAGCATTGGCGTCGGTGACGCTGGCGATCCATCTGCTGGCCGGCTGCGCCGCGGCCCGCAGCGAAGTGGCGTTGCGGCCTCCAGAGGTGGCGCATCGGCAGCTGGAGGTTGCTTCGGGGCTCGCGGCGCTGGACCAGGTCGCAACCCAATGGCCCTTCTGGCGTCCGAGGGAACTGCCGCTCCTGTTCGTTCAGGGCGACGGTGCGCTCCTCGTCGATAGCGCGCCACGCGCGGGGTTCCGCCCACTCGAAGGGAAGCATTGTCCATGCTGGAAACAAGGTCGGTCGGTGCCGCTGTTGGCACCCGAAGGGCGTGTCTGGATTCTCGCTCAAGACGGAGGGTCCCGTCCCTGGAGCTGGAGCGACAGGGTAAGGGCGATCGGTAGCGATGAACTCGTGGCGCTGGTCGTAGTGGGGTTGACGCCAAGAATATCCATGGCGACGGTAGCTCACGAGCTCTTCCATCAATATGAAGCAGAGGTGGGGCTCTTGGACCGGCTTCATGAAAGATATCGTCCGGTGCTGCGGCGAAAGCCACGCACGCGTGCGAGTGCAGAGAGGCTTCTGTTGGAGCAGGCGCACCTGGCGGAACTGTTGCGGGAGCCGCCGGAAATACGGGGAAAGGGTCTCTCGAGATGGGTGGCTGAACGCCAACAGCTCGAGTCAGATGGCATACTCGCAAAGGAAAACGATGACCATGAGTTGGTCGAGGGGTTGCCAACTTGTGTCGAACTCGAGGTGAGCGGACGGGCGTTTCTCGGGCGCCGGGAGGCGGAGCTCCGGCTCGCGAGACGCCTCGACCAAGGTGGCAGGGGGCTTTCGGCAGATCTCTGGTATCTCAAACATCGCCCCTATGAGACGGGAGCGGCTATCTGCCTGCTCCTCTCCGACGGCTGGCCGGGATGGCAGGGGACGCGTTGGAGCGACGATTCGCTCTTCGTTCGCTTGGCGCATAAGGTTGAAGTCGCGACACCAATGGTTCCGACGAAGACGGAGGTGGACGTCCGCAATCCCCCCAGAATCTCCGAGCTGCCCTGCTCGTTGGCTGATGATATGCTCGCGGAGCAGGCGTCCGGCGTACTCCGTCTCGCGGTTACTGCGGACGGCATCGAGATCTTCCCAGATTCCCACGAGGAGCTTTCGCCGGGGACGCTCTATGCCGATGGCTACGCATTTGTGGATCAAAGAGGGTCGAGGGGATACCTGCGAGGAGTGGTCCGGCGATCAACGCGCGGCGACGATCTCATGCTCTACCTGTTCGGCGCGCGTGCCATGGGGCGACTCAGGGTGCTCGACGGCATGATCGCGCCTGGGGAGGGGCAATTGGATGCTCAGGATGCCCAGTGGGCCTTCTGGGGCCATCGCCCTCGCGCGACACGCCACGGGAACGGGCTCCGCCTCCAGCTGGGAAAGGATATCGGCCGCTCGAGCATGGAGGAAGCTCCATGATTCTCGCGCTGGTGTCGCTGGTTGTGATGTCGGATGCCTCCGAACCGACGAAACCCTGGCAGCCAAGCCTTGCGTCACTAGCGGTCGCTGTTGTCGACCGGGATGGTGATGGGAGCCCCGAGATCCTGACTGCGCATACCCTCATCCAGGAGATTCACGTTCGTTCGGTGACCCAAAGCGATCAACGCTACCGGGTGGTGTCCATGTCAACCGATCCCTCGCCTTCATCGGTCGCAGTCGCGGATCTGGACGGGGACGGGAAGCTCGATGTCGTCGTTGGCTGCGGCGCGGGCCGTGTCGACACGTTTCTGAAGCTGGGCAATGGAGATTCTACTAGGTCCGGTTTCGCCTCACGCTCGAGCTTCTACGCCAACCGTGGAGTCTCCGCCGTGGCGGTGGCGGACTTCAATGGCGATGGCCACCCCGACCTCGTCGCGGTCGATTCCGAAGCGAACGGCTTGAGCCTTCTCTTCAACAAGGGTGCCGGTCGCGGGAAGGTGTCCTTCGAAGAGATCTTGCCGACCGATGCCCTGCTCTCGAGGCTCGACAGGCTTCCGGTTCGACTGAAGCTCAGTGCAAAGCCATCGTACGTGCCGCTGTATCCGCCGTGCCCTTTCCCGCCCAAGAACTCGAAGCTTCCCTCCGCCTGCTACGCGACCGGCGAATTCCCCGAGGCCGTCGCCGTGGGCGACTTCAACGGTGACGGCAAGCCGGATCTGGCGGTGGCGAACGGCCTCGACGCGACGGTGGGGATCTTCCTGAACAAGGGCGACGGGACGTTCCGCGACATGGTTGCCTACCCGGTGGGAAAGGGGCCGATGTGGCTCGCGGTGGGGGACTTCGACGGGGACGGCAAGCCGGACCTCGCGGTCGCGGACTTCTACGGCGAGGACGAGCACGGGCGGCTGAGCCTCCTCCGGGGGAAGGGCGACGGGACGTTCGAGCCGGAGCTGAAGCTTGCGGCGGGGCCGGCGCCGGTGGCGGTGGCGTCGGCGGACTTCGACGGGGACGGGAGGCCGGACCTGGCGGTGGCGGAGAGCGGGCAGGGGGTGGGGAAGACGGTGACGGTTCTGCGGGGGCTCGGGGGGATGAAGTTCGCGGCGCCGGTGGAGGTCGGGGTGCCGCAGAGCCCGAACGCGCTGGCGGTGGGCGACATGGACGGCGACGGCAAGCCGGACCTGGTCGTGGCGACGACGCAGGGGGTGGTGATCCTGAAAAACATTGGG
>JAKAOC010000349.1 GCA_021823385.1 Actinomycetes bacterium | reverse complement strand
TTCCGATCTGATCAGGCGGTAGCTGTTGAGGTCTCCACGCTTGGCCTTGGTGATCAGCTTCTCCGCGACGGGACGAAGAGCCTTGGCCTTGGCCTCGGTCGTGGTTATCGACTCCGCCGCAAAGAGGGACGCGGCAAGGTTGGCGAGAATGGCGCGCTGGTGCTTGGCGTCTCCACCGAAGCGCTGCCCCTTTTTGGGTCTGGCAGGCATGTCAGTCTCTCTTCCTAAGTTGCAGGCCGCGCTCGGTCAGCTTGCCGACCACCTCGTCCAGGGACTTCTGGCCGAAGTTGGTGATGGCCAGCAGGTCGTCGGCCGACCGGGAAAGCAGCTCCCCGATGGTGTTGATCTGGGCCCTCTTCAGGCAGTTGCGCGGGCGCTCGGTGAGCTCCAGGTCCTCGATGGGCAGCTCCAGGTCCGGCGAGCGTACCTCGATCGCGGCCGTCTCGGTAAGAGCCAGGCCTTGGGGCTGCTCGCTCATCTCGGCGATCAGCGAAGCCAGGCCACGCAGCGTCTCGCCGGCCGAAGCGAGAGCCTCGCGGGGCGAGATGGAGCCATCGCTCTCGATGTCCAGGGTGAGCCGGTCGTAATCGCGCGACTGCTCGCCGGCGGTTGCTTCGACACCGATGGACACTCTGCGAATGGGCGAGAAGATCGCATCCACGGGGATGCGCCCGATCACGCCCGAGGAGCGGCTCGAATCCGCCCCCTGGTACCCCTTGCCCTTCTCGACCACCGCGTCGAGGGCGAGGCGCCCCTTATCCGAGAGGGTGGCGATCTGCAGATCGGGGTTGATGACTTCGATGTCGGCGGTCACCTGGAAGTCACCGGCGCGGACGACGCCGGGACCGCGCACGTCGAGGCGAATCTCGACGGGCTCCTCCGACTCCGACCGAAAGACGACGTCCTTCAGGTTGAGGATGATCTCGGTGACATCCTCCTTGACGCCCGGAAGCGTGGTGAACTCATGCAGGGCGTCATCGAAACGCACCTCGGTGATGGCAGCCCCCGGGATGGAGGACAGCAGGATCCGGCGCAGCGAGTTGCCCAGCGTGTAGCCGAAGCCCGGCTCAAGCGGGCCGATGGCAAACTTCTGGCGCCCGGCGATCTCCTCCCCCACCTCTTCAACGGAAGGCCTCTGGATAAAGAGCATCCTCTCTCCTTTTGTGTTTGGTGGCGGGTTACTTAGAGTAGAGTTCGACGATCAGCTGCTCGCGGACGTCGGTGTCGATCTGCTCGCGCATCGGCAGGTTGACCACCTCGACCTCGAACGTGCCGGCGGTGTTGTCGAGCCAGCCCGGCATTGTGCGACGATTGACGCGCACGTTCTCCTCGATGACGGCCATGGCGCGGGCGCGCTCAATGAGCACGACCTTGTCGCCGCGGCGGACACGGAAGGAGGGAATGGTCACCCGGCGCCCGTTCACGGTCACGAAGCCGTGCCGGACGAACTGCCTGGCCTGGGAGCGGGAAACGCCCCAGCCTGCACGGAAGACCACGTTGTCAAGACGAAGCTCGAGCATGCGCAGCAGGTTCTCGCCTGTGATGCCACCCTGACGGGAGGCCTCCTCGAAAACGTTGCGGAATTGCTTCTCGAGCACGCCGTAGATGCGGCGGGCCTTCTGCTTCTCGCGAAGCTGGGTCAAGTACTCCGAACCCTGGCGAGTGCGGTCACGCCCGTGCTCCCCGGGGGGGAAGGGGCGGCGCTCCATCGGGCAGCGGTTGGATTCACACTTCGAGCCCTTGAGGAAAAGCTTGGTGCGCTCTCTGCGGCAGAGGCGGCACACTGGTCCTGTGTAGCGAGCCAAAATCAGTCTCCTTGGAAGATCTCAGACGCGACGGCGCTTCTTGGGGCGGCAGCCGTTGTGCGGGGTGGGGGTCACGTCACGGACAGAAACGATCTCGATACCGGCGTTGGCGATGGCACGGTGCGCGGTATCGCGTCCCGAGCCGGGGCCCTTCAGTAGGACGTCCACGCGGCGCACGCCGTGCTCGGCCGCGCGCTTGGCAGCCGCCTCGGCGGCCAGCTGGGCCGCGAAGGGGGTCGACTTGCGCGATCCCTTGAAGCCCACGTTGCCCGCGGAACCCCAGGAAATGACGTTCCCGTCCGGATCGGTGATCGAAACAATGGTGTTGTTGAAAGAGGAGTGGATATGGGCCACACCGTGAGCGATATTCTTCCGCTCCTTCTTGCGAACCCGCCTACCACCTGGCTTCGGCTTTGCCATCGACGCTCCTTTGAGTTCTAGTGATCGCGAGTGCGGGGCACTCGCAAAGGCCCGCCGCGAGGCGGGGCGCTGCTAGCGCTTGACCTTCTTCTTCCCGGCCACGGTCTTCTTGGGACCCTTGCGCGTGCGCGCGTTAGTGTGGGTGCGCTGACCCCGGACCGGAAGCCCCTTGCGGTGCCGGAGACCCTGATAGCAGCCGATCTCCTGCTTGCGCTTGATGTCTTGAGCAACCTCACGGCGCAGGTCGCCTTCAACCTTGAAATTGGCGTCGATGTAGGTGCGCAGCCTGGCGACCTCTTCGTCGGTCAGGTCGCGGACCCTGGTATTGGGATCCACGCCGGTAGCCGAGCAGATCTGCTGCGAGGTGGTCAGTCCAATCCCGAAGATATAGGTCAGAGAGATCTCCAACCTCTTCTCACGCGGGATGTCTACTCCGGATATACGTGCCATTCGCCTATCCCTGCCGTTGCTTGTGCCGTGGGTTCTCGCATATGACCTGCACCCGTCCGTGGCGGCGGATCACCTTGCACTTCTCGCACATTGTCTTGACGCTGGGTCTTACCTTCATTGCAACTCTCTTGTTTCCGGGCGGCCTCCTAGGGCCGCCTATGGCCGGAGAGACAAGTGTCCCTTCGGCGGCTTCTGCCTTGGCAGTGTCTACTTGTACCGGTAGGTGATCCGGCCGCGATTCAGGTCGTAAGGAGTGAGCTCGATCTGAACACGATCGCCAGGCAGGATGCGGATGCGGTGCATCCTCATCTTCCCCGAGCTGTGGGCCAACACCTTGTGGCCGTTCTCGAGTTCGACTCGGAACATTGCATTTGGGAGGGGTTCGACAACCGTTCCCTCCAGTACGATCGCATCCTCTTTCGGCTTTGTCAGATTCGGCTCCTTGGGCTTATAACCATTTTCTCGCTTCGTCCCCTTGCGGGGCCGCTGAGTCTAGGACACGAGTGAACCTAAACTTTCGCACAGAGCGTCAAGTCTATACGCTTCAACGCATCACGCTGCAACTTCGTTCCCGCCGCAAGTCAGCGGTCAGTCCTCGGCGGTGAACACCTCCGGACCGTCAGGAGTGATCGCGATCGTCTCCTCGAAGTGAGCCGAAAGCGAGCCGTCCTGGGTGACGACACTCCATCCGTCATCCAGGAGCCTCGTCTCCGGCCCTCCCAGGTTGACCATGGGCTCGACCGCGAAGACATTCCCCGACTTGAGCCTCGGCCCCGGGCTGCCGGGCCAGTAATTGGGCACGTTCGGAGGCTCGTGCATGGCCGTGCCGATGCCGTGGCCCACGTATTCACGCACCACCGACATGCCGGCGGCTTCGACCACCTGCTGCACGGCGCGCCCGATGTCATGGAGGTGGTTGCCCTCCTCCATCTCGGCGATCCCCGCCCACAAGCTGCGCTTGGTCACCTCCAGCAGGCGCTCGGCCTCCTTGGAGATCCTTCCCACCCCTACCGTGTAGGCGGAGTCCCCGTGATATCCCTGCCAGATGGCGCCGCAGTCAATGGAGATGACGTCGCCCTCCTTCAGCCGGTAAATGCCGGGGATGC
>JAKAOC010000348.1 GCA_021823385.1 Actinomycetes bacterium | reverse complement strand
CTGCGCGCCCCGTACTGGGAGGGGTTGGACCGGCGCATCTGAACGCTTGTTAGGCGGTTTTCGACTTAAGGGGCGTTATTGCCTATATTGGACGCCGTGGAACGTCCGTATCGCGTAGTCGTCGCCAAGCCGGGCCTGGATGGTCACGACCGCGGCGCCAAGGTTATCGCCAGAGCTTTGCGGGACGCAGGTTTCGAGGTCATCTATACCGGCCTGCACCAGACCCCCGAGCAGATTGGGGCCGCTGCCGTCCAGGAGGATGCCGATGCCGTCGGCCTCTCGCTTCTCTCGGGCGCGCACATGACTCTCGTTCCCAAAGTGATCGAGGAGCTGCGGGCAGCCGGGCTTGACGACGTGGTGGTGATCGTCGGCGGGATCATACCCGAGGCCGACATCGAGCCCCTGAAGCGCCTCGGGGTGGCCGAGGTCTTCACTCCGGGAGCCCCCTTGCCCCGCATCGCCGCATGGCTTGAGGACGCCCTCGATCGTCGCGAGAAGGGTATGGCTTCCATCTAGCCAGCACCTTCCGCCACCGGATTTCAGACCGACAATCAAGGAGACACGCCAGGTGGACCTATTCGAGTACCAGGGCAAGCAGTTTTTTGCCCGCTATGGGATACCGACCTCGCCGGGAGGCGTGGCTGAGACGCCGGAGGAGGCTGTTCGCCAGGCAGTGGCGGCCGGCTTCCCTGCGGTGATCAAGGCCCAGGTCCAGGTAGGCGGGCGCGGCAAGGCGGGCGGCATAAAGATCGCCGCCAACGAGGAGGAGGCCCTGGCCCATGCCCAGGCAATCCTGGGAATGGACATCAAGGGCCACCTCGTCAAGCGCGTATGGGTTGAGCATGCCTCGGACATCGCCAAGGAGTACTACGCCAGCTACACGCTGGACCGCTCTGCCAAGCTCTACCTGCTGATGCTGTCGGCCAAAGGTGGCGTCGACATCGAGGAGGTGGCGGTCACCGATCCGGACGCCATCGTGCGCCGGCATATCGACCCGGTGAGCGGGGCGGATCGGGAGATGCTCGAAGAGGCGGTCGAGGCGTCCGGGATCGATGCCGAGGCGCGCCAAGGAGTCGCCGAAATCCTGGAAGCCCTTTATCGGGCCTTTGTGGAAGGCGACGCGGACCTGGTCGAGATCAACCCTCTCATCTTCAACACGGCCGGCAAGGTGCACGCCCTGGACGCCAAAGTGACTCTGGACGACAACGCCACCTACCGTCATCCCGAGTGGGCCGAGTGGGCCAAGACGGTCGAGTACGACGGACGCGAGCGTCTGGCCAAGGAGCGCGGGCTCAACTACATCGGCCTTTCCGGATCAGTGGGGATCATCGCCAACGGCGCGGGTCTTGCCATGTCCACCCTGGACGTGGTCAACCAGGTCGGCGGCTCGGCCGCCAACTTCCTGGACCTGGGAGGCGGCGCCAGCGCGGACACCATGGCCGCGGCGCTCGAGGTGATCAACACCGACGAGAACGTGGAGGCGGTCCTGGTCAACATCTTCGGTGGCATCGTGCGCTGCGACGAGGTTGCCAAGGGGATCCTGGAGGCCCTGAACCGCGTCGAGCTGGCCGCGCCACTCGTGATCCGCCTGGACGGCACCAACTCTGACCTGGCCCGGGAGATCCTGGCTCCCCATGTTTCGCCTCGCCTGATGGTGGAGTCGACCATGCTGGGAGCGGCTCGACGCGCCGTCGACATCGTGAACGAAAAAAAGGGAGCATAGGCGAGTGAGCATCTTCGTCGACGAGACCACCCGTGTGGTGGTGCAAGGCCTGACCGGCGGTCAAGGCCGGTTCCATGGGCTACGGAACCGCGACTACGGCACCAAGGTCGTCGCGGGCGTGACGCCCGGCAAGGGCGGCACCGATGTGGACGGGATTCCCGTTTTCGACACCGTCGAGGAGGCGGTGGCGGTGACCGGCGCAAACGCGAGCTTCGTTTCCGTTCCACCCCGCTTCGCCGGCGACGCGGTCATCGAAGCGGCCAAGGCCGGCATCTCCTTCGTTGTCTGCATCACCGAATTCATACCCGCCAAGGACGAGGCGTACTTCTTCAACATGCTGCGCGATCAGTACCCCGGCACTCGCCTGCTCGGGCCGAACTGCCCTGGCATCATCTCGCCCGGGAAGTGCAACATCGGCATCACCTCGGGCGACATCGCCCTTCCCGGTGGGCCGGTGGGAATCGTCTCCCGCTCCGGCACTCTCACCTACCAGGCGATCCACGAGCTATCCCAGCAGGGCGTAGGCCAGACCACCTGCGTGGGAATCGGAGGGGACCCGGTCCCCGGCACCAGCTTCATCGACTGCCTTGCCGCTTTCGAGGCCGATCCCGAGACCAAGGCGGTTCTCATGATCGGTGAGATCGGCGGAGCCGACGAGGAGCGTGCTGCGGCCTACATCGCGGAGAACTTCACGAAGCCGGTTGCGGCCTACATAGCGGGCCAGACGGCCCCTCCGGGCAAGAAGATGGGCCATGCCGGCGCAATCATCTCCGGATCGCAGGGCACCGCCAAGGCCAAGATGGAGGCGCTGGCCGCCGCAGGCGTCGTGGTCGCCCCGAACCCGACCGCGGCCGGCGAGGCGATGGTGGAGATCGTCCGCAAGTTCGGTTGACCCATTAGCCGGATTGAAGCAGGGCGCCTGGGCTGCGGAAGCAGCCGAGGCGCCCTTTCTTCTCTCCCGAGATTTTTTCCACGCGGCCGGCCGGCCGCGGAGCGGAGCCGAATGGGGCCCCTTCGGTGCCCGAGTCCGGACCGCCCGCATCTTTGCCCGCCGGAGGACGTGCGGCGCAAGCCCCCTGTGCGCGGATCGCTCCAAGCCCGGCTTCGTGGCTCGCCGGCGAATGCGTGACGGTCGTGCGTTGTGAACTCGTGCACGGCCGATGCGGTTGCCCGGCGCCGATCGCTCATATGCTGTACCCGTGAAAATCGCGGTACTCGCTTCTGGCAGCGGTACCATCCTGAACGCCATGGTCACCCAAGGCATCGAGGTATCTTCGGTGCTCGTGGACCGGCCGTGCGGCGCGGAAGAGCTGGCCCTGGCTCACGGCATCCCGCTCATGCGGTGCTATCGCCGGGAGTTCACGCCCGCTTTCGACAGGATGGCATATAGCCACGAAGTCGCAAATGAGCTGCAGGACGGAGGCATCGAACTGGTCGCAATGGCCGGTTACGGCACCGTCCTCGAACAGCCGGTCCATGAGGCTTACCACGGCCGCATTCTCAACACCCACCCCTCGCTGCTGCCCGCCTTTCCCGGCTGGCACGCGGTGCGGGAGGCACTGCGCTACGGCGTGAGAGTGACGGGCTGCACAGTGCACCTCGCCACGCTGGCCGTGGACGCCGGCCCGATTCTTGCCCAGCGGGCGCTGGAGGTGCGGCTGGGGGACACCGAGTCCACGCTCCACGAGCGCATCAAAGAGGTGGAGCGGGTCCTATACCCGCTCACGCTGCGCCAGTATGCGGAGTTCCTCTCCCAGGATGGGATGGGGGACTTCTTCGAGTTTCAGGAAAGGTGGCGGGCGGAGCAGGGCTCCGGCGCCGAGTTGAAAGGGAGTGGCCGATGAGAGCCCTGCTTTCCGTATTTCGCAAGGAAGGGATCGTCGAGCTCGCTCGCGAGCTGTCCACCCTCGGCTACGAGTTGGTTGCCAGTGGTGGAACCTCCTCGGCGCTCACTGAGGCGGGAATCTCCCACCTCTCGGTGGAGGAGGTGACCGGCTCCCCGGAGATGCTGGATGGGCGCGTCAAGACTCTGCACCCGCGCATCCACGGCGGCATCCTCGCC
>JAKAOC010000347.1 GCA_021823385.1 Actinomycetes bacterium | reverse complement strand
CGGCCGACCATACTCTCGCACGCGGGGAAGGGGCGCGGGATTACATCTACCTCCGCTACACGCAGATTCTCAACGAGGGACGCGAGGGAATCCGGCAGGTGTTTTCCCAGCTGGTGCGCCGCGACGCGGCGCCGACCGTCTTCCACTGCGTGGCCGGCAAGGACCGGACGGGCCTGGTCGCGGCAATAACGCTCGAGGTGCTGGGAGTAGAGCGCGAACAAGTATTGGAAGACTATTCCCTTACCAAGGTCGCCATGCGCGAGGCAATCGAGTGGCTCGAGTCGGAGTCGCCGACGCTTGCGGCACGCATGAGCGAGCTTCCTCCCGTGGTGCTCAGCGCCGAACCGGAGAATCTTGCGCGTGTGCTGTCCTGGCTCGATGAGCAGCACGGCGGAGCGGAGGGGTACCTCCTTTCCTTGGGGCTAGCAAGCGAAGAACTATCAGGCTTCCGCGCTTGGATGCTGGAATGATAAGGCGTAAAGCAACGCATTCGGCCCATAGGCGTAGGCGCTCCATCCTTAAGCGACCCGCGATTCTCGCGTCCGCCGGCGTGGTTGCGCTCGCCGTCTTAGCTGTCTCTCTGGTATTTACATTCGAGCCCACAGGCGCAAACAAAATCGCCAATTCCGCCGGCACCACGGCCTCGACGAAGGCGCCATCGAGCACCACCACGACGCAGCCGACTGGAACGGTGCCGAAGTTGTCTCCAGGGTCGCTCATGTCAGCGGCAATCCAGCAGCAGAACTCCCTGCCGGGCACCTCGGCGTGGCAAATGAACGGTCACGCCTCTTCGTCGGTGATCTCGGGCTTCGCGGGCAGCACCTATGCGCTGATCGGCCAGAAGATACCGCTCTACATAACAACGACGGCCCCCACCTTCACCATCACGGCTTACCGCATGGGCTGGTATCAGGGCTTGTTGGGCAGGCTCATCTGGACTTCGCCTACCATCACCGGCAAATCCCAGCCATCGTGCCCGCTTATTGCGCCCTCCAATACGGTGGAGTGCTCCAACTGGACTCCGCTGTGGCAGCTGCACGTGACGAACGCCTTCGTACCGGGCGATTATCTCCTTAAGCTCGTGGCGTCGAACGGCGGAGCACAGTACATCCCGCTTACGGTTATCGACCCCACCTCAAATGCGGCGGTGGTCTTGTTGAACGCCGTTACAGACTGGCAGGCCTACAACGCCTGGGGCGGATACTCCCTCTACCATGGGCCGCCATCCGATTGGCCAAACAGGGCCACCAAGGTGTCCTTCGACCGACCCTACAGCTACGGGGCGGGAGCGGGGGACTTCCTGGGCAACGAACTCCCCATGGTGGCGCTGACCGAAAAGCTCGGATTGAACGTGACCTACGTGAATTCCATCTTTCTTGAACAGCACCCGAGCCTCACGCTTAATCACAATGTTCTGGTCTCGCTGGGGCACGACGAGTACTACTCGGTGACAATGCGCCAAGCCCTGCGCAACTCGGTCAATCATGGTGGCAGCCTCATGTTTCTCGGCGCGAATGCCATATTCCGCCGCATTCGCTTTGCTGCCTCCCCCATCGGACCCGATCGGATCGAGATCAACTACCGCAATCCCTATCAGGACCCCCTCTTCGGCAAAGACAACGCCCGCGTAACCGCCAACTGGCCCGCTCCTCCGGACGCGCGGCCCGAGAGTTCGCTCATCGGAATCCAGTACGAATGCAACCCTGTCAACTACCCCATGGTCATAACCGACCCGCAGTCGTGGATCTTCAAGGGATCCGGCCTTGGATTCGGATCGCAGATCCCCCACTTGATCGGCTCCGAATTCGACGGGTTTCTCCCCTACAGCCCGCATCCGGCAAACCTGCAAATCCTCGCGAACTCGCCCGTCTTGTGCAGGAATCAGCCCTATTTCTCCGACATGACTTACTACAGCGCGCCTAGCGGAGGTGGTGTCTTCGCGACCGGAACCAACTATTGGGTGGCTTCGCTCAGCGCGGGTTGCCCCCCCTTTGTCGGCCTATGTCCTGACCCCGCGACGGACGCAATCACCACCAACATCATCGAGGCGTTCGGGTCAGGTGGAGTCGGCCGGAATCATCCTTCGACGCCTAATGCGATGTCCGTCTATGCGCATCCGCCATTCGGTCCAATTCAGCCGGTATCGCCGCCAACGTCGACCGCCACCAGCGCTCCCTTGACAACCACCAGTACCGTTCCGGCTACCACGACGTCGACGGTGGCCCCACCGGCGAGCACCACGTCAACCGCCGCGGCGGCAAGCACGACGACAACCACCGCGGCGGCCAGCACCACGACGACTACGAGCACCACGTCAACCACCGCCGGATGAGGTGCCCGTTGGCGGGACCTACGGCTGCTCCAGGCGCGCCAGGGGCGCCTCCAACAGCTGCGCCAGCTGCGCAACTTCTCGCTTTGACAGGCCGGCCAGCAAATAACGCCGCACCCCGGCCACATGAGTCGGGACTGCTTCTTCCAGGCGCCTGCGTCCCAAGTCGGTCAGGTGCGCGATCATCCCACGCCGGTCAGAAGGGCATATCTCCTTGGAAACCAGGCCACGGGAGGCCATCGATTCCACCCTTCGGGTGAGTCCCGACCGTGAAACCATAGCGAGCTCGGCAAGGGTCGACATGCGCAACTCGTCGCCCTCGGCCTCGGACAGGTGCACCAGCACCTCGTATTCGGCGAGAGTCATAGAGTGTGCGGCCCAGAGCTCAGCGTCCAGCCGGTTCAAAAGCAAGCCATTAGTGCGTAGCATCCTGCGCCAGGCAAGCTGCTCCGCGGGGTCCAGCCATTCATGGCCACCCCTGACGTCGTCAACGCTCATCTCGACCTCAACACCTGCTCGTCGCCTGTGCGAGTATATCCGAGCTGGTAACGCCTCCCCAAGGAACGCATAAGCGTCCGAGAGCGAACGGGATGCCTACTTCTTGGATGACTGGTAGTAGGGATTGCTGCCCGACAGGTGATCGGTTACGTCGATTACCTCGGTCACCTCCGGCGCGCCTTCGCGAATTGCGACCTCGATGCCCTGCGACAAGGTCACCGAAGCAAGGCCACATCCCTGACATCCGCCCGAAAGACGTACGAATACCTTGGTTCCGCTGATGCCCACAAGGTCGGCACGACCGCCGTGGCTCGCTATCGCCGGATTCACTTCGTCCGCCAGAATCGCAATGATGCGCTCCGCGAGCTCTCCTTCGAGCGTCGCGTCCTCCAGTCCTTCAGGCGCCCCGGGTGCCGCAGGTGCCACGAGCGGAGCGTTGGGGTTGATGATCACAAGGCCGCCATCGTCGGCGCTCACTTCCATCCGGCTACCCCGCAGAGTGTCGACACTCGCCTGAGGTACGACCACTTGGAGGTGCGGCGCTACTTTCTGGACGACGTCCATTAAACCCGCGTCGGCGGCGGCTTGGAAGTAAACGTCATAGTTGTAGCTGGCACCCTCCTGCCCGGCCACCTCGACCCAGAGAGCGAGACTCTCGGGATCGGACTCCTCCGCAAGTACCGACTTGACCAGTTCCTGAGCCTCTTCCGAAAGCTCCAAGACGATCTCAGCCATGCAAATCAACCTTTCGCCGCGGCCACACCTCGAAGTCCGGCGCGCATCTCTTATTACAATGATAGGTGCATTGGACAAATTGCTTTTGGTACTGCCTTCCAATACCTATCGCGCCCAGCGTTTTCTGGAAGCGGCGCGCAAGCTCGGCATTCAAGTCGCGATCGCGACGGACTCCGAGATGAGTGCTCCTGACCACCTCGGGATGGTTTTTGACCGTCTGGACTTTTGTGAGCCCGCCGTCGCC